>JBDKJZ010000393.1:0-5761 GCA_039796375.1 Pseudomonadota bacterium | reverse complement strand
AGGCATGCTCCGGGTCTTGTCATTGGCGACAAGCTTGAGCGGCGCAACCGCATGGAAAGCAGCATCGTGCTGAGCGACATGACGCCCGGAGAAAAGGCTTTCGCGCTTTGGCTTGAGCACTTGCTGAACAAGATCCAGGCAGCTGAGTACAGGCAGCTTAACTTGGAATCGCTCTCCGTGCTTTCAAGCTTTCTGCGGCAGAATCCGACGGTCCGTATTCACGAGGTCTTCGCCCTAGACGCGATCATCGGTCACGCGGTGCGGTTCGCCTACGTGGAGCGCCATCCAGAACGAGAAGCCGAGTACAATCAGCACAAGTCGGATGCGTGGAGCTTCTTTTATGCGGCGTCGCCCGCCGATACGTCCTCTTGGCTCGTCGCGGCGCTGCGTAACCTGCTTCTGCCTCGACCTGTATAGCTCCTGAAGTGGGTCTGGCGGGGTTAAGCCGTCGGGGCGGCGATAGCGGCTCCCTTGTTTATTGACCTGCCGATCTCCGGGGGCGCTGCCTACGTAGACCGCTAAGCAATCCTGGACGCAGGGTCACGCTGATGTCCGAAACGACCGCTGTCGCTGATTACGGCCGATGAGCCTGGAGCGCCCACAGCCTGGAAGGGACAAGTACGGCCTCCGCCGGAGCAGCCCGGAAGGGGGGCACAGCTGCCGCATCGGGGGGAATTGCCGTGAGCTTTTCGTAGTAATGGCGCGGAATCTCTGCTTTGCTTTCCGCTACGCAATAACTATGGGGTCCGGTGTGGGCCTCAGAAGGACACTACTAAATAGTTATTACTAAACTATCTCGCCACTTCGCCCTCTGCCTATTTCTGGTTTCCGGATCGTCTTTGATCGCCTGTTCGGACGACGACGACTCTGCAGAAGAGTGTGAAGAAGGCTGTGTCACTACGGCTGACATCGGCAAAGACGGTGGTGAGGTTTCTTCGGGCGACGCCGCTGTTAAGATCCCCAGAGGGGCACTAGCGAATGAGATTGAAGTCTCCGTTGGCGAGGCGACGGAGCTCAAGGCCGTTGCCCCGAAAGGCTACGAGCTCGTTGGCCCGGCGATCGCGTTCACCCCGCACGGTACAAAGTTCGCGAAGGACGTCACGCTGACGCTTCCCTATGAGAGCAAAGCGACCAAGCTAGTCGTATTGCGTCTCGACGATGAGGACGACAGGACCTGGGAAGTCGTTACGGGCGGCGCCTTCAAGAGCGGCGACGCGACGATCGCGGTCAAGAGCTTCAGCGTCTACGCGGTGGCCGAGGGTGAAGCCGCAAAGCCGCCGGTCGACAAGGATGCCGGCGTAACCCCCCCGGCGGAGTTCGACTGTCAAACGATTTGTGAGACAGCTGCCGCGCAGAAATGCAAAAACGAAAGCTCCCTCAAGGAGTGCGTTAAGGAGTGCAGCGAAGGGTTGGCGCTCTTTAGCCAGATCTGCAACAAGGAGTTCATGGCGGTAATGACCTGTGCTCAGGGTGCGAAGTGGGAGTGCGACGCCGACGGCGAGGCTGCTCCCGCGGGCGACGCGTGCGCGGAGGAAGCGGAAGCTCTTAACGCGTGCTTTGAGGCCCTTGTAGGCCCGGTCGAAGGCGATGCAGGTGCAGGCGACGCAGGTGCAGGCGACGGCGGCGGTATTGCCAACTCGGTTGCAGCCGATTCCGGCTTAATCCCGGCTGACGCAGCGGCCCTCTAAGTCCAAGTAACCCCGACTTATTGGGTAAGAAGAGCGCGGGACCCTTAGCGGGGGTCCCGCGCTCTTCTTTGTGTAGTGCATTTTTCGATGCTTCTAGAGCACTCGGGGTATTGCCCGCCCAAGAGCGGCCTGCCGCGGTGTGAATCAGCTGGAGGCAGCCGGCGGGAGCTAGCAGATCGCGCGCTGCCTCAGTACACGGGTGTCGGGGGCCGACCTTGCGCTTGCAAGCGCTGACCCAGCCGCGACTAGCGCAACCCGACGTACAAGTTCTGAACGTCGTCGTCGTTGTCGATCGCCGAGAGGAAAGCGTCCACCTCAGCTCGAGCTGCGTCGTCCAGTTGAACAGGGTTCTTGGGGATCCAGTCGAGCACCGCGCTCGTGACGTTCCAGCCGCGCGCCGTTAGCGCCTTAGTGACGGCGTCCAAGTCGCTGGGCTCGGTGGTGAAGCGTGAGCTGCCTTCTTCACCCGCAGACACGTCCTGAGCACCCGCCTCGATCGCGGCTTCTTCCGCTTCATCGCCGCCACTCGGCGGGGAGGCTTCGATGCTGCCGCAGCGGTCAAAGTCCCAGCTCACCGACCCCGTGGTGCCTAGCTGACCCTTGCGAAATAGCTGCCGAATGTTCGGCGCCGTGCGGTTCTTGTTGTCAGTCAAACACTCTACGATGACCGGCACCTGGTGCGGGGCGAAGCCTTCGTAGGTGACGCTCTCGAAGGTGGCCCCGTCGTCGAGCTGTCCGGAGCCTTTCTTGATCGCGCGCTCAAGGGTGTCGCGTGGCATCGACTGTTTCTTCGCGGCGTCCACTGCCATTCGCAGCTTCGCGTTCGTCGTCGGATCGGCCCCGCCCTTAGCCGCGACGATCACTTCTTTGGCTAACTTTGAGAACAGTCGCCCCTTGGCATCCGCGCTTTGTTCTCGGCCCTTTTGTTTCCACTGAGCGCCCATATCGGCGAGGTTCTAGCCCAAACGCTCGTCGTCGTGAAGGGCCTCGCGGTGCCCTGAACGGGTGGGTGGAGCTCCCGAACGCCGGCTATGCCAAACAGCTCCGCAGTCCGGCTTCAGGCGCGGGCTCAGAAGTGCTAAGGGCGCTCCCGAGCCCGCAGGGACGTTCAGCCTGCTTCTGCGCCGGCAAGCATGAGCTTGGTGATCGCCGCGTAGGCGTCGCCCCAAGCTTGTTCCATCTCCGGAGTCCAGTCCTTTCCGGCGACTTGTTTGAGGGTCTTCACCAAGCTGGCGCCGACCCAAGCGTAGTGCTCGGGCTTGACCCCGTACCCCACATGGCGCTTGCCCATCTTGCCTAAGTTGGTGGTGAGCCACTCTGGATCCTCGAGGTGCTCAACCACGCCGCCCAACGCCGCGGACAACATCTTGCCCTGCTTCTTCAAGTTCACTCCCTTGAACAGAACCTTGGAATCCGGATAGTCCGTGTGGAGATGTCCGTAGAAGATGTCCGTGAGCTTGGGCTCGCGCTCAGTGACCAGCTTGAAGCTAGCCCGGAGTAGCTCGACGTTGAGGGGCCGCGCAGCCTCAGGGGCCGCAGCTTCAGGGGCCGCAGCTTCAGGGGCCGGCTCTGCTGCGGGGGCCGGCTCTGCTGCGGGGGCGGCTGTTTCGGTGGGTGCTGGCTCTGCCTCAGGCGCCTCTGCCGCGGGGGTCGACCCACCACACGCGCTGAGAGCCAAACCGAATAGGACAAGGGAACTGATCATCTTCACACGCATCATCTGAGATATCCTTCTATAAGGCGCCCCTGGGGTCGCCGCACTGTTAGTGAACTTAAGAAAGGTGGCAGACAACTGGGGGCAATTGCAAGCCGCAGGATTTTCGCGGTCGGCGTCCCTGCTGGGTGACAAATGTGTTCAACATTTGGGTTAACGCTGAAGCTGTTGTAAAAGGCACTCCGCCATGATCAGTATCCAAGACAAGCATCACATCAAACGCAGCTGGAAGCTGGTGGTTCCAATCGCTGAAACGGCAGCCGATCTCTTCTATCGCCGGCTGTTTGAGCTGAAGCCGGAATACCGCGCGTTGTTTCCCGAGGACATGCAAGCGCAGAAACGGAAGCTCTTGCGCATGCTGGCTTTTGTGGTCAGGGCAATAGACTTTCCCGACCAGCAGTGGAAACAGGACGTGCCAATCGAAGAGGACTTGCTGTTGGTCATCCTCGCGCTGGGCCGCCGTCACACGGACTTGTACAAGATCCCCGACGAATCTTACGTAACCGTCGGTGAGGCGCTGCTCTGGACGTTGGGCTATGGTCTGGGAGAAGCCTTCACTGAGGAGGTACGAGAAGCGTGGCTAAAGGTGTACACCTTGCTAGTTCGCACGATGAAGATGGGGTCGCGCATGGTGGACAGCCAAGCCTCGCTGGCGTCCGCTGAGGTGGCGCTGCGGTTGGGGCACGAAGCGTTGATCGTAGACCTAGCTGAGCTCGGAATCGACGACGCCAAGTTGTTCACGGAGGAGGGGCTATGAAGATCGCGGTTATGGAAGGGAAGCTCGATGACGTTGACTTGCCGGGGGTGCTTCAGGTCGTAGGACTCGGTCGCCAGTTTACCGGTGTCGAGCTCCGAGAGAAGGACTCGGTCGTCGGGACTATCTTCGTCAAAGCGGGGAGGATCGTCGGCGCCGAATCAGGTGAACTCCGAGGGAAAGCGGCTTTTTTTGACCTGTTTCAAAGGCCGAGCACGTTCTTTCACGTCTACCGGAGCGCGGTGAATGCTGGCGCGCTCGATTCCATCGGCAGCCTGAGCAGCTTGCTCGTAGAAGCGCTTGGGCGTGCACGCGACGAATCCAACGTGGAGGTCGTAGCCGCCCCGCAGCCCGAGCTCACCACATCGCCTGGACTCGCTCCGCCGCCGCCCGCGACCTCTGGAGGTTCTACGCGCAGTCGCGCAGGGGTGCCAGCTAAGAAAGCTGCCAGCGTCGAGCCGGGGCTCGTGTCTCCACTCGACTTGGACACCGGCGGCAAGTCCGGCGTGGTCCTCTCGATCGCGAGCCCCAAGGGCGGCTGCGGAAAAACAACAGTTGCACTAAACTTGGCGATCAGCCTCGCCCGACAACGTCACCGCGTGATCCTCGTCGATGCCGATATCAATGGCGACGTGTTGTCTTGGCTAAACGCTAGGCACAAGCCGCACTACGGGACCTACGACGTCCTGGTCGGCCTGGCCGAGGTAGAGTCGTGCTTGCTGGGGACCATTCTTCCCGAGTTGCAGATCTTGCCCGCCCTCGGAAAACGGATCCCTAGCGCTTCAGAGGTGATGAGCGATCAGAGTGACGCCTGGAAGGAGCTCGCGTCGAAGCTGGCTCAAATGGCCGATGTCGTACTGATCGACTGTCCGAGCGGAATGTACGGAGGGACACATCAGGTGTTGAAGGCGAGCACACACGTGCTCGGAGTGTTGCAGGCCGAGGCCGTCGCTCGGCGTTCCTTCGACATGTTCCGAGAGGGGCTCAAGGCCTTGCCGGAGGGCGCGAACCCTGCCGTCGCAGGTGTGCTGCTCAACATGCTTCAGGCACGCCACGGTGCCAGCCTGGCAGTCCTTCAAGATGCTTGTGCGAGCCTGCCCGAGAACTGGCTACTAGAGACCAGCATCCCCAGGAGTGCGGCCTTCTTGGATGCGAGCGGCGAGGGGCTACCGGTGCGGATGATGGACGACAACAGTCCGCCTGCGGTGAGCTGGCTCTTCGACACGCTGGCGGCGGAGGTGACCCAGCGTGTCGGGCTGAACGCGCCGTCACGTTCCCGCCCAAGGAGCCTGCTGCTCTGAGGGCTCGCCGCGGTCGCGCGAGAGTCTAGCGGGGTTTCAGAAACTTCAGCACCTTGGGGAGTGCATCAGCGGTCACGCTGATAGTATCGATACCCGCGGCCGCCAGGAACGCAGCGAACTCCGGGTGGTCGCTCGGTGCTTGTCCGCAAAGCCCGACCTTCTTGCCGTGAGCGTGGGCGGTGGTGATCACACTCTCGATCAACCGCTTAACCCCCAAGTCTTGTTCATCAAAGACGTGTGAGAGATGCTCTGAGTCCCGGTCTACGCCCAGCGTCAACTGGGTCAGGTCGTTCGAGCCGATCGA
>JBDKJZ010000392.1:0-5767 GCA_039796375.1 Pseudomonadota bacterium | reverse complement strand
TGGACGAGGAGACTCTGGACCTCCTTGAAGAGCTAACTGCCGTCCGGGCCGAGTACGCACGTGGTGAGCAGGTGCTGACGGCCTCGCTTTCGCAGACGCTTGACGGACCAGCGACTCGCTCGCTGCTGGCGCGACGCGGTCAAATGCGCGAGGAGCGATTGAACGATCGAGCCGGAGCCGCAGAGGATCTCAGGCGCTTGCATGAACTCTCACCAAGTGACGAAGGGGTGAGCGACCGGCTTGGGCGGCTCTACGAGCTGCTCGGCGACTACAGCGGAATGGTCCATCTGTACGAGGACCAAATCCTACGTGGCCGTGATCAGAATAAGCGCGGTGAGCTGGCTAGAAAGGTGGCGCGCCTCTGGCAGGATCGGCTGCGGGATCCCCGAGAGAGCGCCGCCGCGTGGCGGCGAGTCTTACGCCTTAACAGTGGGGATGACGAAGCTAAGACCGGGTTAGCCCGTGCAAAAGATGAGATGCACGGAAATCACGCAATGGAGGCGGCAACTGAAGCCGAATCCGAGCGCCTTCGCCTCGCTGGGGCGGCCCGTTTGACCGCTGCTGCGGAGACTAGAACCGCGTCGACAGAGAGGCTCAGTGCGCTCCCGCGCGAAGCGGCGCCCGCTGCGAAGAGCGTAGGCCCGGCTTCGGTTGGTTCGGAGTATGCTCAGCAGGAAGCGGCCACCGACAACCCGCCAGACAGTGCCTCAGATCCCGTTCCGCACGGGACCGAGTTCGGAGACGCCGAGCGTTTCAGCCAGACTGAGCAACTGGACATGGCCGCGGAGCTCGGGCTGGAGGTCACCGCCGTTCCGCTCGAGTCGCTGGGTTCAGCGGTGACGGGTGGAGCCGAGCGACTGAGCGAGCCTGGGGCACCAAGTACGCTCTTACGTGAGGTTGACGACGAGCTCCCAACCATTCGTCCGCAAGCGGCGGTCGAGGCAGAGCCGAGGCGCGCGAGCTCACGTCCGGCAGGAAAGAAGAGAAGGAAGAAGAAGCGCCAGGGTCGGAACTAGCCGAACCGAAGTTCCGCCTGGGTCGCGGTCACCTCAAGTGAAGCCGAACTCCCGAGCACTATCGGCGTGCTCCGGGGCTCGTGGCCAGCCTGGAGTCCGCAGGCTGCGACCAGCCGATGCTGCTGCGCGATCTCCGCGATGAGGGAACGCACCGACCCGGGCCCTGTTTCCTGACCGCAATGAGTGAATTGGCCCATCACCAACCCACTCACCCGATCGAACACTCCGGCCTGGGCCAGAGACCTGAGCAAACGGTCGACCTTGTAGGGTGCTTCGGACACCTCCTCTAGAAACAGGAGCGCCTGGTCAGGGACCCACAACCTGCCCGCGGCCAGAGAGTGTACAAGCAAGGTCAGGTTTCCCCCGATCACGGGACCGGTGACGCGCCCCGGGCGCAGGGGACTCAGCGTGTGGGCGATCTTCGGGGATCCCATTAGCGCTTGGCTCCAGCTCTCACGGGTAGGCCCGTGCCCCATCCCGAGGCCTGTAACATTCGCTGCGTGAACGCTCATCATTTGGCGACGCTGCAGTTCGCAGTGGAGGGCCGTCACATCGGAAAAGCCCACCAGCCATTTGGGTGCCGTCTGCACCGCGTTGAAGTCGGCTTGTGCCGCGATGCGGGTACAGCCGAAGCCCCCGCGCGCGCAGACGATCGCCCGGGTTTCTGGGCAGCGCAGGGCCTGGTTGAGTTCGGCTAATCGGCGAGCATCGTCGCCGGCTAGGTAACCCTGCCGCTCGAAGCTGCTGCGGGAAAATCGAACACGGAACGTCTCACTGAGGAAGCCGAGGCCACGAAAAAACAGCGGCCGATCGAACGGACCGGCGGGGGCGATGACCCGAATGATGTCGCCGCGCTGCAGATCTGGCGGACGCACAAACTCACGCAACTGAGACAAACCTCGGGTAGCATAGATCAAGTGTCGCGCTTTGTTATCGTTCTGCTGCCCTGGGTCTGTCTGGCAGGCTGTGAGGGGAAACTCCCAACTGCCGCGCCGCCGACACCGGACCGGGAGATTGCGTTTCCGTTCGCCGCGGCGAGCGCGCGAGGCGCAAGCCCAGGCGTTCCACCCGCGCCTTCTTCCAGCGCGACGTCGCAACAGTCGCCCTATGGTCTACCCGAAGGCCAGCTGCTCGGAGCCCCCGATGGCGGTGCGGCCGGCCCAGGGGGAGTGCCGCTGTGAAGGCTCTGGCGCTCGCTCTGGCGCTCGCGCTCGCGCTGATTGCCGCCGCTTGCTCAGGAAAACAGTCGCTCCCCGCCGGGCCGCCGCCTGAGTACGAAAACCGCCCGGTTGTCACCTACGAGGTTCCTGTTGCGGCCGATCCGCTGGCCCCAACGACGGAGCTGGGGGCCCCGGTCGATACGGAGTCGCAATTGGAGCTTGACGCGGGAGCCTCCCCGTCAGAGCTTGCGCCCAGCGCCTCGGGCCCAGCCCCGTCCATTCGCGTCCCGTAAACTTCGAATAGCTCATGCCCGAAAAGAAGAAACCGCTTCCGCGTCCACCGCGCGACCAGGCGACAGAAGAAGCCACCCAACTCCGAGCTCACTCGCTCGAAAACAGCCGCAAGATCGCGCTACTGGCCGCCCAGGCGGGACTCGAGAAGAAAGCGACGGGAGTTGAAATCCTCGATGTGAGCGGCAAGGTTGATTATGCCGACTTCTTGGTGCTGATGACTGGCGCTAGCGATCGCAACGTCGCGGCTATCGCCCGTGAGGTAGACGGCATGCTGGCTAAGCACGGACACCGCTCGATGGCTGTCGAGGGGCTGCCGACTGGCCATTGGGTATTGATTGATTTCGTGGACGTAGTGGTTCACGTGTTTCAGCGGGATCATCGCTCCCTCTACGACCTCGACGGTCTCTGGATGGACGCGGACCGGATCCCAGTAGAAGACGCGTCGAAAGATCGCTGAAGCCTTGGTCGCGCGCTGCCCTTTGATCCGGCAGAGTTCGAGCCGGCAGAGTTCGAGCCGGCAGGGCTGGATGTCTTGAAGTTTCAGCTAGTCGCTGTTGGAAAACTGAAAGAGGCGGGCCTGCGGGACCTGTGCGACGACTATTGCAGAAGGATCATTCGCTACGCACCTTTCACTGAGCGCGAAGTCAAAGATGACGCTGCCCTTCGCAAGGCCGTGCCGGTCGAAGGGGTCGTCGTCGCGTTGCAGGTGACCGGCAAAGCGCTGAGCAGCACGCAGTTTGCCAAACAAATCGAGAAGTGGCGCGACGGAGGGACGTCGCAGCTGACGTTTGTCATCGGCGGGGCGGAGGGGATACCGCGTGACGTCGATGAGCGAGCCGGACTGCGCCTGAGTTTGTCGAGCCTGACCCTGCCGCACCGGCTCGCCCGACTGTTGCTGCTGGAGCAGATTTACCGCGCCTTCAGCATTCTAAACAACGAACCCTACGCTCGCGAAGACTGAGCGGCTAACCCGCGCGAGCGCTCAGTTCCGGCATGAGCCGCGTGAGCCTGCCAGCGTCAGCTGGGTACCTCTACCTTGGGCTTCTTCTTGCCAAAGATGTACGCGATGCCGATCGAGAACGTGTAGAGCAGCACCATGGGGACAGCGAGCAGGAACTGACTCATTAAGTCCGGGGGCGTGAAGACCGCGGCGACCGCGAAGGCAATCACGATGAAGTAGCGGTAGAACTTGATTAGATGTGTGTGGTTAACCACCCCAGCCACAGACAAGAAAAAAATCACCACCGGGAGTTCAAACACGACGCCAAAGGCCAACAACATGTTCGAGAGGAACCGGATATATTCATCGACGCGAATAGTGGCCTTGATCCTGACCTTCTCGTCGCGGCTGATAGCGCTCTGTTCGTTGGGCAACAGGTTCGAGAAGAACCGGATGTACTCATCGACGCGACTAGTCGGCTTGGTCACGACCTTCTCGTCGCGGCTAATAGCGCTCTGTTCGTCAGGCGCCGCCGTGCGGATCTCCACGGCCGCGCCTGCGGTGGGAGCTGGCCCGGAAGCGCTAGGAAGGGGCGGCACCTGACCTTCGATCGCTGAAACCTCGGCGGTGGTGGCTGGCGACGGCGATTCCCCAGTACTGGCTTCGGTCGCGAAGCCCAGCAGGTAGGCAAATGCGATCGGGATCGCGAAGCGCATCCCAAAATAAGCGCCGGAGACGAACAGTGCGGTTGAGGAAGCGACGAACGGGAGCGCGTAGCGCTTCTCGCTTTTATATAGCCCCGGGGCGACAAAAGCCCAGAGCTGATAGAAGATGATCGGCAGCGCGACAATAAGCCCAGCGATGATGGCGAGCTTCAGATAGGTCATGAAGAGATCGGCCGGGCCAGTGAAGACGAGCTCGGCCGGTGTCTTGAAGTGCGATAACCACGCCTCTTGGAACGGTCCTAGTAACCACTGCAATATTTCTTCCCGATAGAACCAAGCGACACCCGCCCCGGCTACGGTAGCGAGAGCCATGCGGAGCATTCGGGTGCGCAGCTCAGCGAGGTGCTCCCAAAACGTCATGCCCTCGTCTTCGAGCTCTTCCTCAGGCGCTTTGATCATGTTCTCTCAACTGGCGTTGGCTCAGAGATTGGGTGAGCCGAGGGTGCCGGCTCCGCGCCCGTAGCACCGACGAGGAGCTCCGTGTCGGGAGACACGCCGTCAGCGAGCGGACCTGAGCCGAATTGATCGCGGGGTTCAACGCTCATCGAACGGTGGGCTTCGCTGCTGGCTTCAGCGAGGGATGTTGACGGCGACGCTTCGGTGTTCGCAGTGGTGGCGCTGTCGGCGTCGCCAAACTCTTTCGCGTCAGTCGGGTTAGCGCTCTCCGTCGCCAGCGAAGCCGGCGGAGGCGCCGCTTCCGTCGTGTCCTCGGCTGGCGGGGGGCCGGGCGCTTGGCTGACCCGCAGGGTCTCCTCAGCCATAGCCTCCTCGTTGCCGTCGGACCAAAGGTCATCGGCGATCGCGCCTGCGGCGTCGCAGCCTTCGAGTGGGTATTCGCGTGAGCGGTCTGCGGTGATGGCCTTAGTGATATCGTGTGAAGCAGGCGGCGGCGGAACGCTCGGGCTCGCCGCGGGTAATGCCGAAACCATCGATGGCGCGGCCGCCGGGTTCAAGGCGCCTGCCGCCAAACCTGCGACGTTGCCGCGGACCAGGTTTCGGAGCTCGCGGATCTCGTCGAGGCCGCCTTTGATCCCGCCCTGACGGAGGATGTCGTCGATGCCCGATTGGTGGCGGACTTCATTGGTCAAGCGACGCAGCTTGTTCGCCCAGCGCCCGAGCGTGTGCAGCATCTGCGGGAGCTTTTCGGGACCGACAAAGATAAGGGCTACCGCCCCGACCAGCATCATTTCCCAGAACGAAATTCCGAACACGTGAGCAAGCTACCGCGCAGAGCGGACTTCAGCAACCAGGCGGTGATCTGGTGGTGATCCGGGTTCGGCCGGAAGGATTGGCGTGGCCATGAGCTAGAGCTTTGAACGCTTGCGGCTACGCGCAACCTCTTCGCGCACCGCCCGCGCCCCAAGCACATATCCGACAATCAGTCCGAGAATCAGCACACCCGGAATATAGATGACATGCTCGACGGGCACCCGTTCATCTTTCCTGTTTGGAGTCTCCGCCGTGGACGAGATTCTTCTCAAGGCGGTCGAGTCGTTCGCCGAGCTTTCGCTGAGTGCGCCAGGTGCTCGCGACAAACGCGAATAGAAGGAGCCAGAACGCCATATATGCTGCGATGAGCATGGCGTTTGCGTCGGTTTCCGCGCCGCCACCGGTCACCGGTGCGAATTCGGA
>JBDKJZ010000391.1:0-5775 GCA_039796375.1 Pseudomonadota bacterium | reverse complement strand
CTGGCGGAAACCCACACAGTCCCGATGAGCTTTCAGGGCTCTCCGTTTCAAGGGGGATCGTCCTTCAACAACCTGAGCGGGTGGTTCTCTTTCGGTATCAGCAACAACGAGGCGCGTCATAAGTTTTCCGTCAATACCTGCAATGGCTGTCACTCCAGCCAAGAAACAGGGACGGATTTCTTGCAGATCTTCCCACGAAGTCCCGGCGAAGTGTCCAGACTTTCAGGATTCTTGACGGGTACCACCGTCAAAGATCCAGGGACCGGGGAGGAGCGCGCCTTTAACGACCTCAGGCGCCGTAGGTTGGACCTGACCGCTATCGTTTGCCCAAGCACCGCGCCCACCGGCGCTGCGCCGTCTGCGGCAGCACCTAGCGCTGGTGCTGCTCGGTCTGCGTTCCTGTCCAAGGGCGTCGACCGAAGCCACTGACCTCGAGTCTCAGCATTAGGTTGGCGGGAGCCGCAGTCTTCGGACGGCGGCTCCAGCCTTTATTCATTTTGGGTGCGTCGCGCCCTGAGCCGCGTCGCCAAGGTCCCTAGAGCCAGAGCCAAGAGTGCAGCGCCGGAGTGAGGTGTCGGTAGCACCAAACTGAATCCACTCGGACGCCTCGCCAGTGTCCACTCGGACAGCCACTTGGAGCAAGCTCCTATACGGCATCACATCGGCGCTCAGCTCAAGCGTCAGCAATATCTACGACGGGATCAGCGCCGCATACGAACTCGTGCAAGCGTCGCAAGACCTGCCTGCGCAGGACCGCGTGAGCTTGCTCACCGACGGTGAAGCGAGCGCCGGCTACGTTTGCTCATCCGCCTGGTCAAGGTGCGGACCGCTCAACAGCCCGCGGAAGTCCCGGTCAATCCAAGACCACCGTGGGTTGACTGAGGAGCGATTGCCAAGTGCGCGCAGCGGCGCTTGCGGAGAGGTCGCCTCTGTATGCTAAGCTCGCGGCGTGTTTCAGCGCTGGATTTGTCTTGCATTTCTAACCGCGCTTTTTGCGCTTGTCGCTCGGGGCGTGCAAGCAGAGCCGGCGAGAAATCTCTCGCCCTATGAGACGCAGAGCGTACAGATCGCTCTTGATCGAGTTGGTGGAGGTCAGATCGAACTCAGCCCAGCTGGAAAGGTAATTGAGCGTATCGACGTCGTGACTTTGGAGGTGCTGGAGCCCCGTGATCCAGCGCCGCAGTTCTTGAACTGGTTCCACGTCACGACGAAAGAATCGGTCATTCGCAGTGAACTCTTGTTTAGGTCCGGTGAGCGCTACGACCAAGGACGTGTCGACGAGAGCGAGCGTCTGCTGCGTGACCGAGAACAACTGTCGGTCGTTTTGATCGTGGCATTGGCGGGCAAGACGCCGGCTCACGTGCGGCTTCTGGTGGTGACCAAGGACGTCTGGAGCCTTCGCACCGCGTGGGACGCGCAGCTCTCGCAAGGCAAGCCAGTCTTACTAGTATTGCAACCCTCGGAGACGAACCTCTTCGGCAGCCATCAAGTACTGACCAGCAATCTGACGTTCACCCCCAATCAATACTGGCTTGGAGGCTCGTACCGTTACCCACGGATTGGTGGAAGCCAGATCAACGCCTATGTCAGCTCCAATGTCGGGTTTCACTGTGTCAGCCAAGAGCTAGAATACGCCTCGGGAGCGTTTCAGTACGGGCAGCCGTTGTACTCAGCCGACGCACAATGGTCCTGGCAGGTCGCCTCGACTTGGAGCCGCCAAGTGATTCGACCGAAGTCGGGAGTGGACGCGCTCGGCCGGGGCATGCCTATCTGTAGCGATGGCAAAGCCAGAGAGTTCGAGGTGGAAGTCCAGGTACCGTCAGCGGAGGGGACGCCGAGTCGACAGGTTCAAGTGGTCTTCAAGAACCAACTGCAGCTGGAGTCCTTGAGAGGGCAGGCAGTTCTGACCCGTTCATTCTTTCGGGAGAACAAGCTCAACCTCTCTACGGGTATGGAAGTCGAACGCCAGCGCATCTCGCGCTTGGGTTTGGAACCCGAGCGCACTCGCATGCGTACCCCAGGAAACGATCCCATGGACCCGACGGGGACCGGGCTCGAAGCCGTCGACCCGGTCGCCTATGCACTCGCCCGCGCGCGGCTATATCCCTCCGGAGAACGGCGGATCAGCCCGTACGCGCAGGTGCACAGCTACTCCAATCGCTGGCTAAGGATGCTCAACTACGACAGCCTGGGCCTTCAAGAGGACTGGCGAATGGGTCATGACGCCTACCTGCGAGTTTACCCCGCGTTTCACCCGCTCTCAAGTCACGACCTCGTTGGATTGTTCGCAAGCAGCTCTTATGCTTGGCCTCTGGCCGGGGGGTTCTTCAAGGTTCTCGGCGGCGCTCAGCTGGAGATCGGCCGGTTTCGCGAGCCCGTCGCTAATCGCCGCTCGGGGGATTCCCTAACCGAGGCCCAGTGGCAGGGCGGCATCCACTGGGTTTCACCGAGCTTTGTCATTGGGCGTCTAGTAACGGACGGTTCAATCCTCTACCGACCCCAGCGGCAATTTTTGGGCGATCTCACCACGGGTGGGGCAAGCCGATTGCGCGGTTTTGGCGATGTTGAGTTCCGCGGCGCGGGCGTCGTTAACGCCAACGTGGAGCTACGGAGCAAGCCGCTCAGTGTGTTCGAGGTGAACACCGGGCTCGTCGCGTTTGTGGACAGTGGTGGCGCGCTCGACCCCCCGGTCGTTGATTCCTCAGTCAGCTCGGTTACCGACGACCCCGCGGAGCGACAGAGGTTCTTGGGCGGAACCTCCGTCGGACTTGGAGTCCGAATACTCGCGCCACAGCTGGACCGTGAGGTTTTCCGGGTGGACTTCGGGTTTCCGGTGCGGGAGGGCGGTCTAGGTTTCGGTTGGTTCGCGACCTTCGGGCAAGCGTTCGGCTCGCCCTCAGCTGTCCCCCAAGTGCTCTTGCCGCAGTGAGTTGCTGCGCTGTTATGGAGGAACGCGTTTTGTTCCAATCGAGACCCACATCCCCGAAAAACCTCACGCTGCCACTCTGCGTTGGAGCGGCATACGGCGGTCTGCCAAATCGGTAGCAATTGCGACTATCTCGCCAGATGCCGGATCCGCTCACGCGGCAGGACAACGAAAGCGAAGTCCGAGCGGTCCTCCGCCTAGCAGCCGAGGCCATGACTCAGTACGCGCGTTCTGTTTGATGAGTGCCTGTTCCGCCGTCTGAGGGCGCACCTGGCCGGTCACCCTTGCGCCGTGTTCGGTCCGGCCGCCTGCAGGAGCCGGTAGTCCTGCGCCGCCTGCCATGCGGTCGCGAACGAGCACGAGGCCTTCCGCGCGATGTCGGAGATGGACAGGTCGGGCGCGTGTTCGAGCGCCGTCCACACGTCGGCGCGAAACGACGGGCCCATCAGCACGCGGTTTCGATAGCCTGCGTGCCGTCGCACCAGGACCTCCGGCGAGAGCACGTCCTCGTGGCGATCGCGGAGGGTGCCCTTCGGCACGCGCAGCTTCGACCCGGTGAAGCGCTCATCCTCGCCGCGTCGTTTGAGCTGGAACTCGGTCCCCGTCGGCAGCAGCTCGGTTGGCGATCCTCCGTAGGCCGCTGTGAGCCGCGCGAGACGACGGTCCTTCTTGAGCCACGTCGCGATGGCCGACCAGTAAGCCTGGACGCGCTCGGACGAATGGGCACCGACAAGACGTACAAGCCGGTCGGCGTTCACGTGCGCGTGATGCACGCCGAGCCAGGTGGTGAGCACGGCGAGCACGCGGAGATCACCGTTGTCCATGCCGAGGGCGGAGGTGTGCAAGAGCGTGCTCTCGATGTCCGCGTTGGCCTCGGCCTTCGCGGCGAAGTTCATCCCGATGCCCGCCATGCGTGCGGTCAGCTCGTCGGGCTCGGGCGTCGGCTCGGGGGAGGTCGCGCGGCTAAACGCCATGACCGAGCCTCCGCGCGAGGTCGGCGACCGTCGCCCGTGCGTGTGCGGGCCACAGCTTGTTTCCGTCCTGCAGCTCGAGCCACGGCATGCACTCGGCAAGCTCCTCCGCGGTCGGCGCGAGCGCGATGCAGTCGGGCAGATCGGTGCCGCGATCACAGAGAGCGAACAACTTGCTCTTGAGCAAATCCGCTCTGCCCAGCGTGCTGAGCACGACGGCTTGCCCGTCGAAGATACGCTGCACACGAGCTCGCCACCCGGCGGGCAGAATCTCGCCGAGCTGAATTGGACCGTTGTTGAGCCAGTCGTCCTGCAGGTCGACGCCGGCCTGGCGCTGCGCCTTCGCGAAGTCGCGCGCAGCCGAGATGATAGCCGGGGGTAGCTCAGGCACCAGGATGTCGAAGTCGCGCGTTGGCCGCTGGATGACGCCCATGAGCCCGAGCGCCGAGCCACCTATGACGACTCCCTCGAAGCGCAGGCCGAGCCCGAGCACGTGGCGGTCGAAGGCTTGGATGGTCGGGCGGGGCAGCATGGGTTTCTCGAGTATCGGATAAACCGATACCAGCTTGTATCCCGCCGAGGCTTTAGTCAAGCGGTGTCCCCGCCCCGATCTACCTGACGACGACCAACTCCGGGCGGCGCCGAACTTGCACCGTCTTCGCCAGCGGCGAGCGGCGTCTAAGGAAGAATGTCTTTGCAATGACGAGGGGTAGGGGACTACGGGACGGCACTGAGCGAGCCCATTTCAACTCGCCAGTGTGGTCAGTGTCGTCGACCCCGTGAGTGCGACGACATTTAGGGCACTAAGGGGCTGGATTGTGAGGTCCTTGATTCAGAGCGCTCGTTTCCGCTCGGGTTACTTGGGGTTGGGGAGTGGGTGGAAGAGCACTTGGCGCCTGCGCTAACATGCGTGCGCGCCGGATTTCGTTCGGGGTCATGGGGCCGCGCAAGAAGGACATGGCCCAACGCGGTTGAATGAGCACCGTGCCGGCGTCAGAGTGCACGTCGCGCATCACGAACGAGCGCTGGGTCAAGCGCTTGGTGAGGGCCGTGAGCTCAGCGGTGTTAGTGCCCGCGCCGACGCTGTGCGTCAGGCCTTCAATCACCCGAGCGCGGTCAGCGTCGGTCTGAAGCCGCCCGACGCACCATAAGCCGGCGTTGCTCAGCGCTCGGTAGTCTAGATCCATCGGGTTCTGGGTTGCGATCAGTACACCGACGCCAAACGCGCGGGCCTGTTTCATCAAGGCTACAAGCGGCGCCTTGGTTGGCGGCTTGGCGGGATGGGGCGGTAGAAAACCGTACACTTCGTCAAAGACGATCAGCGCCCGCAGGTGCTTCGTGCCACGTAACCCCCGCACCCACGTCAACACCTCCTCCAGGAGCACGCCTAGTACGAGCGCGCGCTCATCATCATCCAGGTGCGCCACGCTGACGATCACCGCCGGCGTCTTGCCGTCGCGGGGAGACAGCCAGCCCCCAACATCCAGCGGCGCACCCTCACGCCAAGTGGCGAAGGTGGGCGATGCGAGCAGCGTGTTGAGGGCCGCAGCTAGCTCAGCTCGCTCTTTGCGCGAGACAAAACCGTCCACTGGGAGCGCGCCAATGCGATCGAGCGGTGGCTCAAGTACATCATTCAGCAAAGCTTCCAAGTGTGAGGGTAACCCAGCTTTCAAACGCCGCTCGGCCAATACGGACAAGAGCACGTGCTCGCGGCTCTTCGCTGGATCGGCATCACGCCCAAGGAGGCGCAGCAGCAACGACACCGCGGCAGACAGCGACGCGCGGGCGCTCTCCGGGGCGCGGTGCCATTCCGCGGAGGGCGTCTCTAAGGATGACAACACATGCAGCGGCTCGCCCGCCGTGCTGCCGGGGGTCAGC
>JBDKJZ010000390.1:0-5789 GCA_039796375.1 Pseudomonadota bacterium | reverse complement strand
CGTAGGGGCGGGATTTGTCCCCGAGGCTTATCTGGGTCTGGTGAACGACACACTCAGCGGCGCGGGGCTGTACGACAGCATCGCTGCAGCGGCGGTCGCTTCCGCTTTCGACGGCGGCTACTCCTACAACTTTCGCGCAGGCCTCAGGCCTGCGGCGGACGGAGGAGTGTACCTTGACGCCGGATACAGTCACACCGGACTCGACGGCGTCGTCGATCTGGGGAACATGTTAAGCAGTCAAGCATCGGGGGGCGCGTTGCCCCCTCAAGCTAGGCGCCTCGCAGGGAACATCGACGCCAGCTACGACCTTAAAACAAGCTTGGACATGTTGATGTTGGAGCTCGGCTGGGAGGGACATTGGGGCGCGCGAGCGTTGCTGGGGCTCGGCGTCGGACTGATGGCTCCCCTCGGCGCCAAGACTGAACTGTCGGGGGGCCGGGGAAGCGCAGCCTTGGCTTCGGAGATGAGGGCTATCGCCCAGGAGGCAGCAGAAACCCTCGACTCGAACCTGACAAAGTATGGCTACCTCCCCAGCGTGACGCTAAGGCTGGGTGCCGATCTGCTCTAGAGGCTGCTGAAAAAAAGCGGCCGCTCTCGCGGTTTCGACAGCGGCCGGGCCCAGGAGTGTTGTTGGTACATAAGCGCGGTGTTAGGACCGGCGCCCCGTGGATGCGTGTCTTCAGCTGCTGGCTCGGGCGTCGCAGCGCCCCGAGTGGCATTGGTCTCAAGTAGCCCTGCGCTACTGGCTCAAGCGCCTGTACATCCATGCAGAGACCCCGCAGGGCGCGCTTGAAACGGCAGTCCAGCGGGAGCTCGCCGACCTGCGTGAGCGCGCCGTCTGTGACCTCCTTCAGGGGCCAGACGAGGACGGCCGCGAGGGGCTACCAGAGCGCTGTAGCGTCGTTCGCCAGGCCGAGTTGTTACTCTTGTCCGCCCAAGACGCGTGCAGCTTCCCCAGAGACGGTTTCGAGGGCCTCGCTCAAGGAGCAGCCGCGCACCCGAACCTCGCGAGAAAGCTCCGCTATTGGGCGCAAGCGCACCGCGCGCTGGAGCAACGCCTACGCTGGCTTGTCGAACCTGAGCTGACGCGACAGCAGCTGCAGACGTTGGACCCCAGGGCGGATGCCCAGCAGCTGTGGTGCTTCGTCAAGTACGATTTTCGAGCGGAGTTCATGCACGCGGCTTGGGCCAACGCGATCAAGCGCATCGCCCAAGATGCGCCGGCCTCCACGCTGATCCGCGCCACCAAGAAGGCAGAACTCCGGCCGCTCCTACGAACAGAGAACACGCTCTACTACCACTACTTCGTCATGAACTGGGGGGTCGACAGCTACCACGGCCGCACGGCAATCGCCGGCCTCAACGCCCTGCATGAGCGCTTTCACATCCCCCAGGAAGCCATGAAGTTCGTGTGCCTGGACTCTGCGTTCACTGTTCTCGACTCGCTTGACGTCCTCGGTCATCGTAAACCCACGGACACAGAACGACGCGGGTACTTTCACGCCAGCGTGGAGCTGGGCCAGGCGATGCACGTGGACGGCCTAAGCCACGACTTCGACGCGATGTACAATTGGTTTCGCGCTTACAACCGGGAGCGCTCAAGCTACGCGCCGCTCAAGCGCGCGCTCTGGGACTCGATCAGTGACAGCTTCGACCGGAGCGTCCGTATTCCAATCCCCATCGCCAAGGGGCGCCGAGCGCTGGAGGTGATCGCGATGGATGAAGACTTGCGCGCGGCGCTAGGTTTTCGGACACCGTCGCGGTTCGCCACGCAGCTCGGGCGGGGGGTGCTCAAGGGTCTCGCCCTGGCGCGCCGCTGGCTGCCCCACGAGCCGTACGTCGAGAGCTTGCAGCCAAGCTTGTCCTATCCGAACGGCGTAGGAATAGCAGAGCTGGTGGGGCAACCTGAGACCGAGCGGGAGACCGGGCGCTGTCCCTTCAGCGGGCAGCCACTTCCCGTCGCCCGTGTACCTGGGGCAGTGCTTGGGGTTCAAAGCGACGAAGCCGCACTATTCACTTGGGATGAAATCAGCCGCCAGGATCTGTGGGTCGTGATCGGCGACGAGGTTTTCGACTTATCCGCTTTCGCTGAGAGTCACCCCGGAGGCCTGGCGGTCTTGGCGGCCGGCGCCGGAACGGACATGACCGAGCAGTTCAACCTCGCCCCTCACAGCGCACAGACCCGCGTATTCATGCTCAACTTTCGTATCGGCCGCGTCGCGAAGGCCGAAGCGCCGGTTCCTGCGTGCCAATAGCAGCAGAACCGCGCTAGATGGGGGCATGCCCAACGCCAAGCCTTGCCCACTGTGTGAACCCGTCGCCGAGACGCTACTGTGGAGTGACCCCCGCTGCAGAGTGATCTCTGCGGACGATGCGATGTATCCCGGGTTTTGCCGAGTGATCTGGCGAGAGCACATCCGTGAGATGACTGAGCTGAGGGAACAAGACCAAACCCACCTTATGCGGCTCACGTTTGCAGTAGAGAAGACCCTGCGTAGCTTGCTGCAGCCCGAGAAAATCAACCTCGCCTCATTTGGCAACCAGGTGCCGCACCTGCACTGGCACGTGATCCCCAGGTTTACCGACGACGCCCACTTCCCGGATGCCGTCTGGGCCAGCGCGCGCCGGCCTGGCGTCTCGCACGCGGTGGCTCTCGACGCGCTCCGCGCTGCACTGGAAACCACCCTTGGCGCAAGCGTGACCGCGTAAAAAAAAGCCACGCCGCACGGTGTCGGGTTATGCTCCGTGGATGGACTCCGCGGTCCCCGCAGCCTCACTTCGGCAACTCAGCGCTTGCAGCGAGCCCTATGCGCGAGAAGACATCGCCCGGGTCGCACTGTTTGACGGCGTGCCGCTCGCGGGAGTGTGGGGCATTCTGGAACGCTGCCCTTACTATGAGCTGAACGACAACCAGACGTTGATCTCACCCGTGGACAGCACTCGGCGGCTCTACCTCATTCTGCACGGCGCTTGCTCGGTGCACCTCGAGAGTCGCAGCAGTGAACCCGTGGCTACGATCGGCGCGGGCTCAAGCGTGGGCGAACTGAGCATCATCGACGACAGCCCGCCGTCCGCGTTTGTGATCGCGCGCGGCGGCTGCCGAGTGCTCGCGATTGGCCCGGAGGAATTCTGGGCGCTCCTGGACATCTCGCGCGAAATCGCGATCAACTTGCTCGCGCTGTTGGCTCAGCGTATTCGAGGCAACAACGCGACGGTCTCACAGAGTCGACGCCTACAGAAAGAGTACAAAAGGCACGCTTCAGTTGACGGCCTGACAGGCGTTCACAACCGGCGACGCTTGGATGAGCTGCTGCCGCGGTACTTGGGGCGCGCCGACCAAGGCAGCGGAGCCCTCTGCCTGATCATGACCGACATCGATCATTTCAAGAACTTCAACGACACCTACGGACACTCCACCGGAGATGACGTGCTGCTCAAGGTCGCGCAGGTTCTAGAGACGCGCAGTCGCCCGACAGACTTCGTCGCTCGTTATGGCGGCGAAGAATTTACTGTCGTCTTGCCCACGACCCAGAGCGAACAAGCCCTCATGGTCGCGGAGCGCCTACGGAGCAGCGTCGAACAACTTGAGCTGACACAAAAAGACGGCACGCGCCTGGGACCGCTCACGATTTCCCTCGGCATTGCGCAGGCTCTTCCTGGTGAAAGCCCGCAGAGCTTGATCGAACGCGCCGACAAAGCGTTGTACGCCGCAAAGAAGAGCGGCCGGAACCGCAGCGTCCTGGCTCCCGCGAAAGAGCCAGGCGTAAACGCGGGTTGACTACGAATGGGTCAGAGGGCTTCTTCCGATCCGGAAAAGACCTCAGTGCAGGCCGATGACAATGCTTTGCATGCGGGCAGGTCCTGCGGCGAAAACTCAAGCATTTCACCAACGTTCTGCGCCTCTTCACTCGTAACAAACTCGAGCACCCCCTCGCAATCGGGAAAATTCACCATTCTCCACAACTGAGCCTGCTTGTCGATCACAGCCTCCAGGCAGAGTGTCATCTCGCCAACGCTCGCGTCGCACTCCTTCGGAAGCGGCTCAGCCTCATCGCACTTGATCCCGGAATCCGGAGCGTCCGCCTTGATACAATCGGCTGTCGCTGCGACGCAGGACTCCTCCGCCTTCGGAGCACTTTGGTTGGCTCCCAGCTCGTTCCCGTACGCTTCGATCCCGGCGATCTTGCAGAACTCTGTGGCAGGGAGACTACGCTTCAAATAGTCACTCGTGGCCTCGCATACCTCCTGCTCCTCAGCGGGAGTCAATTTGTTCGCCGCCTTCGACTCGTCCACGCTCGAGGTGATGCCGCCCCCACTGCCCCCGTCGTCATCCCCGCACGCCACCTGACCTCCCGCTGCGACTACCGCTAGGATCCCCACCCTGAATATCGATTTCATTCCGCACCGGTAGCGCCGCTCCAGAGTGGGCGCAAGGTCCCCCTCCACGCGACAGAGCAACTGAGTAGGTGCCCCACAGACACGGTGCGCCCCGTCAATTCGGCCGTGGCTGTACCGGCCCTAGCCGCCCCGCGCAGCGCTGTGGCAGACTCCCGCTCTCAATGGGACGCATACGGCAATTCCGCACCAGCGACGCGGCTAGCTGCAGCGAAATCATCCAGTTATGCCTGGCCCAAATGGCGGACCTCTCTCCGGAAGTTCAGCAAGCGGTAACAGCGCGTAGCGAGCCCCAAACACTCGCGTCCGAGATGTCAGCCGGCAACGCACAAGTGTACGAATCTGCGCTCGGTGTCGTCGGACTGGTGTTGCTCCTAGGCGAAAACCTGGACCGCTTGTACGTCCATCCTCAGCAACAATCTCAGGGTATTGGCATCGCGTTGCTCAGCGAGGTCACGCGACTAGCGCTCCGGTCCCGAGTCCCACGGCTAGTGACTCAATCTTGGCCCGCAGCCGTCAGCTACTACGAGAGCGTTGGGTTCACGCAGGAAGCAGGCTGCAGCAGTGTTGAGCCAGGAATGCCGTGTATTCGGCTAGTGAAGCGACTGACGTCAGCGTGAGGCCTAAGGGAGTGCTTTCGGGATACCTTACCTGACAATAGACCCCTTTCAGCCGGGCTCCCGTCAGGTTGGGTGAATACGTGCAGGCTCCGCTCTGAGTGCTAGCTTCAGCAGCTCGATATGGCCGGAACAGCTCCCGAAAAACCTGGACGCCCCCCGCCGAAGCCGCCCGCCGCGAGGACGCCCGAGCATTCCGCGCGAGGGACGGGTGTACCTCAGGCTGCTGCTACCCGCCTTCCCCCGAAGCCTGTCACCGCTGTCAAGGTCAGCTCAAGAACACGCGCCACTCGAGCGTCCACTGCCCCTCAAGCAGACAGCGATCGCACCACGCACATCGGCTTAGGGATAGCCCCAGTTCCGAACGTTTCGCGCCCGCCGCCGAAGCCCCAGCGCTCACTCCATCCGACCATCGTGGTCCGTGGCTCCTCGGTGCTACCGCCACTGCCCCCTCGCCGCCGGGAGCTCACTCGACCACCAGCGGCGGCGCCAACACCCGAGCTCCCGAGGTTCGCCCCACTAGCAGCCCCAACGCTTCAGGCTGCGGAGTTGTCAGCCTCTCCCCACCAAGTGGTCACCTTGGATCCCGCTCAAAGCACCCTGAGCGCCGTGACCCGCGACCTGCCGCGCGCGATTATCGTGCCCGAAGCGCCTAGGACCGCGCAAGTCCAGCCGAGTGACGTCGCCCAATCAGGAACGCACGGCGTCAGTGTTCCCTTCAGTAACACGGCCCTCGACCGCGGCGGGCCAGCGTCTCGCCATTCTTCTACCGAAGTC
>JBDKJZ010000389.1:0-5789 GCA_039796375.1 Pseudomonadota bacterium | reverse complement strand
CCAAGGCAGGAGGGAGATGAGCACGCGGGCCCTCGCTTCACTGAGGGTTCCCGGCCAGCCGCCGCACGCGCGGCGCTGCTCTAAGAGGATCGAGGCCTTGAGCTCAATCGCCCAGTCACGGCCGATCGTCTCGGCGCGCTCACGAACTGATGCAGTCAAAGCATCGCTCCGTGGCGTCGGCTGTGGGTCTTTATTTGACATGTACTGGCGTCATTCGGGTCGCTCGGAGGGAGTCCCCGGCGAGCACCAATACGACTGATTCGCTGTTCGACCACCAGCACGAGTCGCCGAAGCTCCTTGGCTGGTGGTCGCGAGTGGATTGAGGACAGGACTACCAGCGGTCGCCGCCGCCACCGCCGCCACGGCCGCCGCCGCCGCCCTTGCCGCCGCCGCCGCCGCCGCCACGACGCCCGCGGTCACCACCGCCGCCGCCGCCACCGCCGCCGCCGCCGCCACCGCCGCGGAAGTCACCGCCGCCACCACCACCACCGCCGCCACCTTCGAAGCGGGGACGGGGCTGACGCTCACGCGCAACGTTTACACTGAGGGACCGCCCGTCCAGCACGCTACCATCTAGCTGCTCGACGGCTTTCTGTGCATCACTGGCGCTTTCGTACTCGACAAAGCCAAAGCCTCTCGGCTGGCCTGTCATACGGTCCGTGATGATGGATGCGGAACGCAGAACTCCGAAGGGCTCAAATGCCTGCTTTAGCTCGGCCTCCCCGGTTGAATAGCTCAGGTTTCCGACAAACAATTTATTGCTCATTGCGCTTGACTACCTCGTTGCGCCTTCTACTGATTGGTTAGTTCGGGCAACGCTCAGCGCAATAAGCCGGTGCTCCGATGGCCCGAGTCGAAAGGGCCGCAGAAACATGCACTAGCTCCGACATAGCTAGCCCCGGAGGCGGGGCGGAACGGCAAAAAACTGCACCGTACCCTCAACCAAGGGGGCGAATCTTGTCACAAGACCGGGTAAGTTGCGAGTCTTTTCTCTGTGACGGTCCCGCCCCACGCGCAATAGTGCGCTCGCACGAGCCCAACAATTCGCCTGTTGTGAGCTGTTCCGCGAATCACTTGACGTACGAGCAGTCATGCCGAGAACCGAACCGCCCCAGGAAGATCTTCGCGCAACCGCCGGTCTGCTCGCGACTGAGCTGGGGCTCGCCGCCTCGCAGGTGAGGGTTGCCCTCCAGCTGCTGGCGGACGGTGGAACAGTCCCCTTTATCGCGCGCTACCGCAAGGAAGCCACTGGAGGGCTAGATGAGGTCCAGATCCTGACGATTGAGGAACGCTTCGAGGTGCTCAAGCGGGTGGAGGCACGCCGAGCGACTATCCTCTCCGCCATCGCCGCCGAGGGTAAACTCACAGAGACGCTGCACACCGCTTTGCTCGCTGCCCGGAGCTTGAGCACGCTCGAAGACCTGTACCTGCCTTACAAGAAGAAGCGGCGAACTCGTGCCTCCGTGGCTCGCGAGCAAGGGCTTGAGCCCCTAGCCAAGCGCATCGCGCAGCAGCCTCTAGACGCTGACCCACAGAGAGAAGCCGCGCGTTTCGTAGACCCGAGCCTCGACGTCACTGACGTCGCCGCCGCGCTCCAAGGCGCTCGCGACATCGTGGCAGAATGGGTCGCGGAGCGCGCCGATGCGCGCGCGCTGGCCCGGCGCTACTTTGCACGCGGTTCGTTAGTCGCGCAAGCGACCGCTAACGCTAAGAAGCAACCAACAAAGTTCGAGCAATACTACGGCTTTGAACAGCCCATCGCGTCCCTGCCCTCTCATCGCTACCTCGCGATCTGCCGCGGAGAGGCGGAAGGCATGCTGCGCGCCAAGTGCCGTGTCGACGAGCCGCGCCTGGTCGGTGAGCTTCAGCGCCTCGTGCACCTCAATCCTCGCTCGCCGTTCGGCGACTTGCTGAGCGAGGCAGTCACCGACGCGTGTAAGCGCATTTTGGGGCCTAGCGTCGAGAACGAGACGCGCGCCGAGCTGAAAGAGCAAGCGGACCGGACAGCAGCGGGTGTGTTCGCTGACAACTTAAAGAACCTCTTGCTCGCCCCGCCCCTCGGGGAAAAGCCCGTGTTTGGAATCGATCCGGGAATACGAACCGGGTGCAAGCTCGCCGTGCTCGATCAGACCGGCAAGTTCGTAGAGTCGTTCACGCTCATGTTGAGTCGGAGTGAACGCGAAAAGCAGGAAGCCGCGAACAAGCTCGCTGAGCTTCTGGAGCGCCATCAACCTTCGGCGATTGGCGTTGGGAACGGAACCGGAGGTCGTGAAACTGAGACCTGGCTGCGGCAGCAACTCAAACCGCTGGACCGGGCAGCGCCGCTGCTCGTCTCCGTCAGCGAAGCCGGAGCCAGCGTCTACAGCGCGTCCGCGATTGCGCGCAGCGAGTTCCCCGACCTGGACCTCACCATTCGCGGCGCCATCAGCATCGGGCGACGCCTTCAAGATCCTCTAGCTGAGCTGGTCAAGCTTGAACCCAAAGCGATCGGGGTAGGTCAATACCAACACGACATCGCCCCAGCGCTGCTGGACTCGAAGCTAGCGGATGTGGTGGCGAGCTGCGTTAACCGCGTGGGCGTTTCGCTGAACACGGCGTCCTCACCGCTGCTGAGCTACGTCTCGGGGCTAGGGCCGCAGCTAGCTGCTCGGGTCGTAGCGCACCGTGACAGCCACGGCCCCTTTCGTTCCCGAAACGAACTCAAGAAGGTGAAAGGGCTGGGGCCCAAGACCTTCGAACAATGCGCTGGGTTTTTGCGAATCGCTGACGCGGCGCACCCGCTGGACGCCTCCGCTGTTCACCCTGAGAGATATCAGCTCGTCGAACGAATGGCCCGGGATGCGGGCGTCACCCTCCAGCAGCTTCTGTTGGATCCAAGCAAGCTGGCCGAGATCCGCTTGGAGACCTACGTGGATACCCAGCCTGAGCCCACACTCGGCAGCGTCGGCTTGCCGACTCTGCAGGACATCGTCGCGGAGCTGAAGCGACCGGGGCGCGATCCCAGGGAGGATTTTCAAGCCGTCCAATTCCGGGACGACGTCAACACTCTAGACGACCTCACGGAGGGCATGACGCTCGACGGCGTCGTCACCAACGTCACGGCGTTCGGCGCGTTCGTCGACGTCGGGGTCCACCAAGATGGCCTGGTACACGTCTCCCAGCTGGCCGAGCGCTTCGTTAAAGACCCGAGCGAGGTCGTGCAGGTCGGGCAAAGAGTCAAAGCCCGCGTGCTCGCCGTGGACCGCGTTCGCCGCCGGGTTTCACTCAGCTTGCGCCCTAGTTAGGGACCAAGAAACAATCCCACCCCCTGCTGGATCTGGTTTATAAGCTCCGGCGAAGCGTGCAGAAGAGCTGAGGGTCCCCATGGCCAGTGAAGAAGAAATCGAAACTCGGACGGTAATCGGACTGGGCCTGTTCATCGCCCTCGGGGTCACTGCGATCGGGTTGATGACCGTCAACTTGAGTGGCTCGGCGAGTGACAGTTCTCCTGTCGCTGCAGATTCCGCGAAGAGCGGCAAGTCGAGGCCCAACATTCGCGCCAAGGACCGTCTGCGGCAGCGAACTGCACAACCCGTCCGACCGAGCGCGGTCGACCCAGCGCGCGTGCGCGAAGCCGTCCCGGCTGAAGGCGCTGGCGCGCCGATACGGCTGCGGCCGCCTGCACCCGCGTCACCAGCTCCCGCTGGCACCTAGGCCCGGGCCGCGATTCGCTCTCGGAGCTCGCGCAGATTCTCCTGCTTCTTCGCTTCGCGAAGGAGCCCAGCGCTTCGCGTGAGCCAGCTGTGATTGCCCACAAGGTCGAGCGTCCGCGAGTAGAACTCGTTCTCGTCCGCTTCGGTCTCCGCTATTAGCTGGTCGGCTTTCTCGAAGAAGTCTTCACGCCCGAAGCTTCCCCAGTCTGCGTCCATCACATAGCTCGCAAGATCCGTGTGCCGGGTCCTGACTAACCCGCCCGGACCGGCCGTGACCTTCGTCGACAAGATCATGCCGCGAACCTCTTCTATCTGCGCTTCAGAGTAGTTCCCTTGCTCGCGCATCGCGGCTTCAGCGAGCGCCGCTCCGACGGGCTCATTGTTCTCGTATTGGCTGAGGTAGCCCAGGTCGTGAAATGCGGCAGCGATCGCGATCAATTCTAGGTTGGGCGCCGTGACGCCATCATGCAGGGCAAACAATAACGCTTCCCCGAACACATCGCGCGTGTGCTGAGCGGAGTGGTAATACAGCTCCTGAGGCAGCTCGGTATCGAGGCGCTGCAGCGCATGCAGGACTAGCGGCAGCTGCGCGAGCTGCGACAGGTGTTCGGCGTATTTCTGCTTACTGTCACCCATTGAAGTCACTAGGCCTTAACCCGCTGAAGGACACGCCGCGCTGACGCTTGCCCGTAGCAGGACGTCGCGCGGCGACTGGAGACTGTAGCGACCGGCTTTAGATACCGGGGGGGCAAGGTCCCGTGAGCGGCGCGGGCGGCAGCGCTCCGGGGAGAGCCGGCGGTGTCCAAGTACAAGTCCCATCGGCGTTTCGCATCACCCCAGGGATCGCCGTCGGAGTCCCTGTGGCGACCGGTGCGGGCGCGGGCTGCGGCAGCGGCTGAGGCGCAGGTGCGGGGGCGGGCTGAGGCGCAGGCTGCTGAGGCGCAGGCTGCTGAGGCGCAGGCTGCTGAGGGTATTGCTGCTGAGGGTATTGCTGCTGAGGATAGGGCTGCTGGGGCTGTTGGGGAGGCGGCGCTTCACTACCTCCGCAAGCGGACATCATCAGGGCACAAACCGCGGAAAGAAGAATGCTCTTAGTCATGGTCGCCCATTCAAGCACAGGCTTCGCTCGGCGGGTACCCACTGAGAACTTAATTCATACATTTCAATCACTTATAATCACTAGAGAGCGGAGATCGTCGACTCGATGCGCGCGGTCTGGCTTTGCAGCGCGCAGCGGTCACCCAATCGGTCGAAGGCTTGAGCGCGCCGCTCTAAACCGAGCTGCGTCAAGACTCCCAGCATCGCTGGCCCTAGTCCTCAGCGATCTGACTCTCAAGCGCGAGGCTGCGAAGCGCGCGCAGCAGCGTCACCAGGTTCGAGAGTCGATCCGCCGCCCGCCCAGAAATCGTTTGCCCCGGAGCCCCTACCCGCATCAAAGCCGCTAGGTCACGCTGCGCCCGCTCAAGTCCCTCGCTCTTGACCACCGCCTCCAGGCAGCCCCGACCTCGCTTGAGATTCAGGTAAGGTGACCGCAGGGCTAGCCACTCGAGGGCTTGGCCCGGGCGTGAGAAGCTAGGCAAGAACTGCAGCGTGCTCTCCATCCAAGAGACATAGATGTCGTCGGGCCGCGCGAAGTCTTGCCAACGCTCCGCGAGCTCATCGGCGAGCATTCCCCGAGCGAGATCGCTTGGCGCGAGTTCCATCGGCTCTAGCGCTTCCGCCAAGTACTGCTCGGCGTGAGCAAACACCGAGAAGCGCTGGGGCGATCCCTGAGCGCTCTCCATTCGGTGTGCGTTCCAAGAGAACAGCTGCGGCAACCCCGTCGCGGGACACGGCGCGAACTCAGCGTACACCGCCACCAGACGTGATGCCTCGTTGAGTATGGCGCGGGGAAAACAGGGGGGTTTGGGCGAGCGCTTGCGATGGCGTCCTTGACCCACATGCTGCTGTCGTTGCTCAATCTGCGCGTCAATCATGTGGTCAAAGCTGGTCAGCAATTCGCTCAGACCGGGTAGGGCCGGCTCAAGTGTACCGAGCGCGCTGACGATCGCCTCGACTGTAGACAAACAGTGCTCTGCCGGTTCTTTGCGGATCCGA
>JBDKJZ010000388.1:0-5804 GCA_039796375.1 Pseudomonadota bacterium | reverse complement strand
CTTCGTCGGATCGGTCAAGCTCGGCTGCGTGCGCTCCATCCAAACAGGAAACGCCAGCCGCAAACGGTAGTCGTCGCTGCGCTCTTGAAAGTACAGCCCGTAGTAGTCGCGGTCAGTGATTTCGCCTCGACCGACCTCCGGCTCTTCGAGGATGGCGTCTGAGCCAATGCGCTCAGCCACACCCTCGGGGATCTTCAGCGGGTCCTCCGGCAAGGTCGGCTCAGCACCCTCGGGCAACATGCTTTCCCCGCTGCCCGACGCCGCGTGGGTCTCCGGGATGTTGGGATCTTTGACCGGTTTCTTCTTTTCAGCTTTGGGTCCCATCGCTGGGCCGCCCATGCCGCTTCCAAAAGAAGAGGACTGCGCCTGCGCGGGCAGCGCAAGTAGCGCTCCTAACACCAAC
The DNA here is from genome assembly GCA_039796375.1 of Pseudomonadota bacterium. GTDB lineage: Bacteria > Myxococcota_A > Polyangia > Polyangiales > Polyangiaceae > SZUA-265. Next base: position 5,401 of record JBDKJZ010000388.1, on the reverse strand, counting down.
GCTGCGAGCGCAACCGAGCCGCGCCGAACCCTCAGGAGCCGGGCGCTGATCCGCGAGCTCACTTTTGCCCCGCAGCGCTGCTCGAGCTTAGGAGTTCACACACTTTCGTCGCGGCCTCTGCCCGCGGAACGTCTTGCTGGGCGTGCCCTGCGAAATCTTTCAACTGCACCTCACCTCGCGAAAGCTCAGCTTCGCCGAAAACTGCGCAGACCGCGGCGCCCATGGTGTTGGCGCGGCGCAGCTTGCTCTTCAATGTGTTATCCCGGCCATCGAACTCAACGACGACGCCGAGCCGCCGGAGCTCCGACGCGAGCTTGAGCCCTTCACGCACGGCCGCCGCTCCGAGCGGCGCGATGTAACAGAAGCGTCGAGCTGGAACCGCGGCTTCGCCCATCGCAAGCAGGATGCGCTCAAGGCCCATAGCGAACCCAATCGCTGGCGCATCTGGACCCCCGAGGGTCTTGACTAAGCCGTCGTAACGGCCGCCGCCGGCGATCGCGTTCTGCGCGCCGAGGTTGCCGGCGTCGCTCTGGATCTCAAACAGCGTGCGACTGTAATAGTCGAGTCCACGCACTAGGCCCGGATCCACAGTGTACGGCACGCCGAGCGCCTCAAGCTGCGCTCGCAGCTCCTCCCAGTGCGCTCGGTCTTCCGCCGACAAGGCAGCGGTCGTGGGCGGCGCGCCCTCCACAACCAGCTTGTCCTGCGGCGCCTTCGAATCCAGCACGCGGAGCGGGTTTTTCTCGAGGCGCTGCTGCGAGGTCTCGGTGAGCTCCGCGCTGCGCGGGCGCAGGTACTCGAGCAGCATCTGACGGTACCTCTCGCGGCTCTCGGGACCCCCGAGGGAGTTCACCAGGACTCGCAAGTTGCCGATACCGAGCGAGCTGAACAAATCCACCAGCATGGCGATCAGTTCGGCGTCGCAGGCGGGCCCTGGGTCGCCGTAGATTTCGCAGCCGGCTTGGTAGAACTGCCGGTAACGGCCCCGCTGCGGGCGCTCGGCGCGGTACATCGGTCCCAGATAGTACCAGCGCGTAATCGGCTCACGCGCATGCACTGCGTGCTGCACATAAGCGCGCACGCAACTCGCTGTGCCTTCGGGGCGCAGCGTCAGCGACTCGTCACTGCGCTCGAACGTGTACATCTCTTTCTGCACGACGTCCGTCGCGTCCCCGATAGATCTTACGAAGAGCCCAGTCGGTTCCACGAGCGGGGTCCGGATTTCGCTGTAACCGTGGAGCTCCGCGCTGTGAATGAACGCCCGCTCCAGACGTTGCCAGGCTTCCACCTCCCCCGGGAGGATGTCGTTCATGCCCTTGACTGCGCGGAATTGCATCGAAATGTCTCGTTCGTGGATGGCCTTAGCCGGAGCACCCGCGCTTATGCTAAGTGGCCCGCGTCGGGTCAAGCTGGCGGGCCCTTCATGGCCAATCCCTGCCGCGATATCCCCGGTCCCCTGGCCAGCCCGAACCCCTGCCTCCTCTGACTGATCCTTATGCGTGTTGCTGCCGTTGACTTCGGAAAGGTCCGTGTGGGACTCGCGGTAAGCGATGAGCTGGGCTCAATGGCTCATCCTCGGCCTCACCTTGACGGCACGAACCTCAAAGCCCTGCTGACGGAGCTGACCCGACTCGCGGCAGAAGAAGCTTGGCGTCGCTTCATCGTCGGTTTACCCCGCAGTCTCGACGGGCGTGAGGGTCCACCCGCCCGGCGGGCTCGCCAGTTCGCCAAATTGCTGAAGCAAGCCAGCGGTGTGCCTGTCGAAATGGTCGATGAATGGCTGACCACGCGGGAGGCCCAAGCTCGCCTGACCGCGCAAGGTTTGAACACGCGCCAGTCGCGGGATCGCATCGACAGCGCTTCAGCGGCGGTGCTTTTGCAGGCTTGGCTGGACGGACAGCAGACGCGACGCGAGGATCCGGAGGGGTGAAGCGCCGCCAGTCCACACGACCCGGCTCGCAGGGAACCCGCCGAGCGCGCGCGGCGCCAGAGTCGATTCCGCCTAAGCGCCGTCGTCGCCGCCAGCCGCGGCACACCGCCTGGGCGCTGTGGATCCCGCTGCTCGCCGCCCTGGGCTGTGGGGTGACCGCCGCGGGGCTACTCTGGAGCTGGGGAACGAGCGCGAACAGCGCGGGACATGCGCCCGCCGAAACTCAACCTTCAGAGGCGGCTGCGGTGCGCATCGAATTCGAAACGGAGCCCTCTCCGGAGCAGGTCGCGGAGGCACTGGCTGCTGCAGGGCTCTACTCGAACACAACGCGCTTCGTTTGGTTTAAGCGCTTCTACCACCCGCTCGCGCGCTTTGAAGTCGGCCCCCACTGGCTGCCCAAAGGCGGTAGTCCGCGCCTGTATATTCAGCTGCTCGCGAGGCTCCAAGGCCGTCCCGCGACCCGGGTCTCTCTGCCGGAAGGTTGGGACAGCTTTCAAATGGCTGAACGCCTGGAGCAGCTCGGTGTTTGCGCAGCCGAAGACTTTCTAGCGGAAGCCCTAGCGAGCGAAGGGCGCTTGTACCCCGCGGCCTACGACTTTCGTCTAAACAGCGAAGCGAAATTCGTCGCGGAGCGCCTGCGCAAAGAAGCCGCCAATCGCCTGAGCGCGCTGCTGACGCAGGAAGCGTCGGCGCTGGCTCAGATTGAAACAACCTATGGTCTCAGCGAAGCGGACGTGGTCACGCTGGCGTCCATCGTTCAAAAAGAAGCCGCGGATCCGTCTGAGTTCGGCAGCGTCGCGAGCGTCTTCCTAAATCGGCTCAGCGACGAGACCTTCCGCCCCCTCCGAATGCTGCAGAGCGATCCGACGGCGGGTTACGGCTGCAAGCTGCCCGACCGCCCGGCGAGCTGCGTGGACTACCGGGGGCGCATCAGCCCCCAGCTCCTCCGGGACCCGGCGAACCGCTACAACACCTACAGAAACCCGGGACTTCCGCCCGGTCCGATCGGAAATCCGAGCGCTGAGGCGATTCATGCCGTGCTTCATGCCCCCGCTACGACCTACCTGTTCTTTGTCTCCCCGAACGGCGGCCGACACACCTTCACACGCACGCTGGAAGAGCACCAAGCCGCGACAAAAAGCGCAAAGTAGCCTTCCCATTCAGCGGTCTTCCAAGCTACAGCGCCTGCCCATGAGCGCATTCGATACCGCTGTTCACACCATCCAGTTTCTGTCCGCGGACGCAGTTGAAAAAGCGGGTAGCGGCCACCCGGGTACGCCCATGGCCCTGGCCGGCATCACTACTGAGCTCTTTACGAGCACCCTCCGCTACAACCCGCAGGATCCCCACTGGCCCAATCGCGACCGCTTCGTGTTGTCCTGCGGTCACGCGTCGATGCTGCTTTATTCGGTGCTGCACCTCGCCGGTTATGACGTTAGCCGCGAAGACCTAATGAACTTCCGCCAGTGGGACAGCAAGACCCCAGGCCACCCTGAGTACGGCCACACGGCAGGCGTCGAGACCACGACAGGCCCGTTGGGCCAGGGCGTCGGCAACGCGGTCGGCATGGCCCTCGGCTCTCAGCTGCTCGCAGCGCGCTTCAACACGGATCAGCAGGAGCTGTTCAACTTCCGCGTCTTCGCGATAGCTTCGGACGGCGACCTGATGGAAGGCATCGCCTCGGAAGCCGCCAGTATCGCGGGACAACTCCGGCTCTCGAACCTGGTCCTGATCTACGACGACAATAAGATCACCATCGACGGCACGACTGAGATCAGCTTCAGCGAGGATGTGGGCAAACGCTTCGAAGCGTACGGCTGGCAAACCACGCGAGTCGATGGGCACAACCCTGCGGAAGTCAAAAAAGCCCTAGACGCCACGAAGTCCGCCACAAAGCCCAGCTTGATCATCGCACGCACCCATATCGGCATCGGTTGCCCGACGAAGCAAGACACCCCCTCCGCCCACGGCTCGGCGCTCGGCCGGGACGAAATCAACGCCGCCAAGAAAGCCGCCGGTTGGCCCTTGGAAGAGTTCTTGGTTCCGAGCGAAGCCACCGCGCCGTTCAAGGCCCGCGTACAAGCGGTGCTGCCTGAGTACCAAGCGTGGCAGAAAAACATTGCGGCCCTGACGGGTGAACGCGCTGCTCTGTGGAAAGCCCTAGCCAACAACGAGGTCCCAGCTGATTTGTTTGCTCAGCTCGCCGCCGCAAGCGACACGAAGACAGACGCGACTCGCAGCAGCGGAAGCAAAGTGCTGCAAAAAGCCGCCGAGCTGGTCCCACAGCTGGTCAGCGGCGCGGCCGACTTGGCCGGCTCCACCAAGACCGATCTCAAAGGCTCACCCCACATCCACGCGGGGAACTTCGCTGGCCGAAACATCCACTTCGGGGTGCGGGAGCACGGCATGGGGGCCATCGCCAACGGCCTTTCTTTGTGTGGATTTGTGCCCGTCACCTCCACCTTCTTGATCTTCAGTGACTACATGCGCCCGTCGATTCGCCTCAGCGCGATGATGAAGCAGCGCGCGGCCTTCGTGTTCACCCACGACTCCATCTTCGTCGGCGAAGATGGCCCCACCCACCAACCGATCGAGCAAACGGGCTCGCTGCGCATGATCCCGAACCTCGACGTGTTTCGCCCGGCGGACATGCTCGAGTGCGCGGCGGCTTGGGGCCACACGCTGAGTCGCAAAGACGGCCCCACCGCCATCTTACTCACGCGCCAAAACTTACCGGCCCTCCAGCGCGACCCCAGCTTCAAGAACGCCGACGTCCTGAACGGCGCCTATATCGTCAGCGACGCGACCTCTCCGGAGGTCGTGCTCATCGCGACAGGGAGCGAAGTGCACGTGGCTTGCGAGGCGAAGGCGCAGCTTGAACAAGCGGGCAAGCGCGTACGCGTGGTTTCGGCGCCGTGCTTGGAGCTCTTCAAGCGTCAACCCAAGAGCCTGCAAGACGCGGTACTCGGCACCAGCGGGCTGCGCGTGTCGGTCGAAGCAGGCTCGACGCTGACCTGGGGCAGCATCGTCGGAGCGGGTCTCAGCATCGGCATTGACCACTTTGGTGCGTCGGCACCGGCGGAGCTGCTCGCTGAGAAATTCGGACTGGTCGCGGACTCAGTCACGAAGCGTGTGCTCCAATCCCTCTGACTCTATCGGTCTGCGCTCTGACTCCATCGGTCTGCGAAAGTAGCCAGCGCTGGGAAGACCGGCTATGCTCCGCCTCCAAGCTCCACGCACTGCGCGGACCTGTTTGCGGAGCCTAAACATTGGCTGATCTCCCGATTGTCCTGATCCCTCACCCCCACATTCGTGTGGACAGAAACGTGCTTGGCGGCAGCCCGTATGTTGTGGGGTCACGTGTTCCCGTGCGGCGTCTCTGGGCGTTCTACCGAAACGGCGCGAGCGTGGAGGTGCTGATCAAGCGCTATCCACGCCTCGGCGCCGGGAAAATATTCGACGCCCTCGCCT
>JBDKJZ010000387.1:0-5808 GCA_039796375.1 Pseudomonadota bacterium | reverse complement strand
CTCGGGATAGCGCGGCTATCGCCGAGCACCCAAACCTTGACGCCCATGTCCTCATTAGCGGCTACCGCCGTGGGCTTGATCGGAATGAGCGGCTGGTCGCTCTTGTAGGTGAGCAGCACCGGGCGCACGGAGCCCGAGTTTTTGCCCTTCTGCAACTTGAAGGCGAGCAGGTTCTGTCCAGACTGCAGGTACTCACGCAGCAGCTCAGGGGCGAGCTTCCCGACGTCAAACTGGTTCAGCTCCAGCCAAGCAATAGCCGCGTCTTCGGGATTGGGCAACAACGGGTCGACCATCAGCTGCGCGTAGGTGTACGGCCCCGCGTTGCCTTCGGCGACGACCTGGACGCTGCCGGGCTCTGCGTCTTCCGCATCTTGAAAGCTCCCCCCGGGAGTGGGCGCTGACACAGCAACGGGGCAGCCATCGGCGAACTGCGTGTTGAGATTGTATTGTGGGTTCGACTGGTTATCCAAACGGTCGAGCAAGATCTTGGAGCTGACAGCGACGTCTACCTGGCCTGCCGGAACCGGCAGCACCCACGCGAACTCGTGCGCGGGGCCTTCGTACATAATCTCAATCGCCGCCGTGACGGTGCCGTCATCGTTCTTGGCGAAGATGATGCGCTCAGCCGCTTGATTGACCGGGTTTGTGGCACTGCAAAACAGACCGCCACAAGCTTCCGCAGACCCCGCGCTCAGGGCGACACCAGTGAAGACACCGAGAGCTACAAGCGACGTACGCAGAATATTGTTAACAGACATGAGTGATCTCCGAAGGTTGTTGCAGTAGCCGCCCGGGGCTCCCCGGGGTTGGCTATGGGTCCATGTGCCAAGAGCTTGGCAACGCTACATCGTAAAGCAAACTACGTGCCAGGCATTGTTGGCTCAACTTGGCACAGACCGCGCGACTCTCGCCCTTGGGAAACTCCTAAAACTGCGGGCCTCGCGTCTTTTGGGCCTCGACGCTGAGGAGCGACTTCACTAGGAGGCCGACCATGTCTTTGCTGTCCTCTAGATACTTCGCATTCGTACCCATGGGTTTGGTTTGTTTGAGCGCCACCGGGGGGGCCCAGGCTCAAACCCCCGAGGGCCTCTCGAAGAGCGCGCCGGTCACCAGCGGCTCAACTGACGTCGCCGAAGGCGGATTTCAAAAAGCGCCCGAAGCGGCGGAACAGGTCGACGCGACCGAGCTTCAGGTGCTGGCCGGCGCTCTATTGTCCCACGGCAACTCGCGAACGCTGGCAGCCACGGCCGCGTCCAAGTTTCGATTGCGCCGCGAAGACAACCAGCTCGGCGCGGCAGCAAGCTTGAACTTCGCTCGGTCGGCTCCGACCCCGGACGAGGGAATGCAGACGACCGCCGAGAACTATCAAGCGAACATTCGTTACACACGATTCGTCAGCGAGACCCTCGCAGGCTTCGTCAATATCGCCGGCCGCAGAGACCGCTTCCAGGGGTTAGACCTACGACTCAACATCGATCCCGGCCTGGCGTACTACTTTATCGACAAAGAGAAGCTGCGTCTCTGGGCGGAGCTTGGCTACGATCTGCAGCACGACGTGCGCAACCAAGACAGCATCGACGCGGCCACCGCGGCCGCGGAAGCAGCCGGTGATGAGCTCACCTTGGATCGGACCGAGACCCGGCACAACGGCCGGGCCTTTGCGGGTTACGAAAACAACGTCAACGCAGCGGTCACTGTATTTAGCGGCGTTGAGTACCTGCAGAGCGTAACCGAGACCCAATTCTTTCGGCTCAACTTCGACCTGGGGATCAGCTCGAAGATCGCGGATGACTTCGCGTGCTCCACGGCTTTCGGACTGAAATACGACAATGAGCCGCTGCCAGGAATCGAGAAAACTGACATCATGACCTCGGTAAACTTGGTCTACACTCTGCTGTGAGAGCCCCCAGCCACCCAGGTTAATTGAGAACGTCATGAGTCTAGCTAAAGAATTCAAAGAATTTGCGATGCGCGGAAACGTCATCGACCTGGCCGTCGGTGTCGTGATAGGCGCCGCCTTCGGCAAGATCGTTTCTTCCTTGGTGGAGAGCGTGGTCATGCCCGTGCTCGGTGTGGCCACTGCCGGAAAGAGCTTCGCCGATATGGCGCTACAAATCGGCACCACCGCGGAGGGCGCGCCGGTACTGCTCAAGTACGGAGTCTTCTTTCAGTCAATCGTGGATTTCTTGCTCGTGGCGTTCGTCATCTTCTTGGCGATTCGCGGCATCAACGCACTGAAGAAGCCCGCGCCGGCGCCGCCCGCTGCACCCGCGCCCCCCCCTCCACAGGAAGTGCTCCTGCAGGAAATTCGGGATCTGCTGGCCAAGCGCTGATCGAGCTGGGTCAGACCCCGGGGCGAACTCGCGGTCTGGCCTGGAGCCCGTCTGGGGGGCGTGAGGCGGTGGAGCTGATGCCTGGGCGATGTCGTGCCCGCAAGCTGGGCGGAAACTTTTCGAGACGCGCCCGGACCAGAAATTGGCTTTGTGGCTGCCGCTCCCCACGACTACGCTGTCTCCAATGGCTAGCGACGCGAGATTTCTTGTCAGTGTGCTGATGGGTGCCCGTGATGACTGGGAGGTCATGGAACACACCTCCAAGATGCTCACCGAGCTGAGCATCGCGCACGAGGTGCGCGTGCTGTCTTCTCATCGGGCCCCGCACGCGACCACGGAATATGTGCAGAACCTCGCCGGACGCGGGATCGAGGTCGTGATCGCTGCCGCCGGAGGAGCCGCGCATTTGGCGGGCGTAGTTGCGGCGCACACGCACCTCCCAGTGTTGGGCGTGCCCCTGCCCAGCGCGAGCTTGCAAGGGCTGGACTCGTTGTTATCGACCGTGCAAATGCCCGCTGGTGTCCCGGTCGCGACCTTCGCCATCGGGAAGCCGGGTGCGATTAACGCGGCACTTTTCGCAGCCGCCCAGCTCGCCCGCCGCTACGCGGGCATTGAGGCGTCGCTGCTCGAGTTCCGACGGGCTCAAACCGAGAAGACCCTCAGCGTCGGCGATCCCCGCGGCTCCAAATGACGTTCAACGGTTGAGCTAGCGTAGCTGCTTGGCGTCGAGCAGCAGGCGCCCCTGCGCGTCGCCGTCCAGCGTGCGGTAGTAACCGCGAATGTTCAGCTGAGGATCGACCAACACTAGGTGCGATCCATGACTTATCCCCATATGCTCCGCTCCTTCTTTGGGATCACCTTCAAAAGCGATCTTGAAACCCTGCTCCGCGGTCTCACGGATTTCGTTCACGGGGCCAGTCAGAAACGACCAGTTCTTTAGGTCGCAGCCGTGCTCCGAGGCGTAGGCTCTCAGCACGGCCGGGTTGTCATTCTCCGGATCGACGCTGAAGCTGACCCAGTGCATAACCACCCCGTCGGCGTCGGCCCTCCGCTGCAGCTCCACCATCGTCCGAGTAATGCGGGGGCAGATGCTTGGACAGCGGGTGAACATGAACGCCGCCGCCCAGGTTTTGCCTCGGAGCTGCTCGGCAGCGAAGGGTTGCCCTGCTTGGTCAGTCAGCTGAAAGCCCGGAACGCGGGTCAGTGTGGGCAGGTCCGGCCGCTTGCTCTCGCAGGCGAGCAGGTGCAGGGGAAGCGCAGCGGGCGCGGCGAGGCAGCCCAAGCGCAGCCAAGCGCGCCGTGGAAACCGAAGCGGAGCGAGCATAGATAGCGGCAAAGGCAAGGGCTCAGAGAGCGTCATGATTCCTCACGGGGTTCTAACACTTCCGGGCGCGGCGTTGGCAATGCCCATCGGCGGCCCCCTAAGGGGAAACGGGCCTGGAACCAGCCGCTACCGGCGAATTGCCCAATACGGGCTGCGGCAAGGTTCGCACCATATGCGAACACCCAGCCCAGCGGACTTACGGATACTTTCGTTGGCGGCGCGCTCAAGCTCCCTCGGGACGCGTCGTTCAAGCTCGGAGATGACCGAGCACTACGACGTGCAATTCGACTCCACGACCCATGGTCGCCGTGGTCGCCGTGGAAGGCGCGTAACGACCGATCTTTGGGTGAGGGTTGGCGGAATCCAGTCCGCCATGCGCAGATGCCGGGGGGACCTGTGCGCGACCGGCGTCTATATTTCGACCCACGATCCGGTCGGTTCACCCGGCGACGTCGTGTTGCTGAGGCTCGCGAGCACGGACCAAGCGCAGTCCGTGCAGACCCTCGCCCGCGTGGCGCGAGTAATACGTCAGGACGATCGCGCTCGAGGCGCTCGAATCATCGGCGCAGGCTTCGAGTTCCTGCCTCTCGACGGGGTCCAAGACGACGTGCTTCAGCTGCTCCACTACACGGCTGAGTGCGAGCTAAAAAACTTTGGCTTATTGCGTTTCGACGACTCGGTGCAGGCCCGGGCCAGCTACGCCGATCAGGAAATCCAGGCAGAGCTTCGGAGCCTCGGCGCTGAACAGCTGACGCTCAGTTCAAATGCGCGCGTGCCCGTCGGTGAGCTCCTGCGGATAGCCGTAGAAGGCGACCTGGGGCGCGAAACCCAAGCACTTCTGCCACGCCTCTGTGGCAGCGTGGTGAGCGTGACGCGTGAAACGTACGCGGGCCCTGAACGCTTCTCGTTGCTCGTTCGGCACGAAGGCACGCATGCGCCCGGTGAGCTCCGCACGCTGGTGCGCTGTTTGCTCGCACCGACCCAGGTCAAGCGGCGGCGCGGAGTCCACCACGATTTGAGCGGTCAACTCTGCCAGCTCCCGATCCGCGAGGTCATCGACTTGCTCAAGCGCGAGCGTTGCAGCGGCGTGCTGTCTGCCGGCACCGATCAAGCCTTCTTCAGCTTTGAGGTCCGCGACGGCGAGCTGTGTGCCTGCGATGGCGAAACGCCCGGCCCCAACCCGCTCGACCACTTGCTCACCTTGGAAGACGGTGAGTTTCGCTTCAAGAGCCGTCGCCCCGCCCAACTGGAGACGCTCGCTGGGCCTGCGGCGCGCTTGATGCACGACGTGCTCAGCCTCGGGAACCGGGCGTAGGCACGCCCAGGGAGAACTGGAAGAGCTGAAGTTTCAAAGCGTTAGCTGATCGAGCTGCTAAACCTTTTTGCTCCGACCAAAAGGTGATAGCCGTAGGCTCATGAGTTTCAAAACCTCGAGTCTGGTGTGCCTCTCTGTGATCGCTCTGGCTGCCTGCGGTAGTCCAGCGGTCCCCTTCGACTCACTGAAGAACGCGAGCGTGACAGCGTACCGCTTGCACCCGGTCCCTCCGCCTCCCGCGGTAGCGATGCCACAGCCCGGGGCTCTCCCGATGATCCCGGGGCTGCCCCCCGAAATTCAGGCGTGGGCGCAGCAGGCCGCTCCCGCCTTGCAGCAGATGTTACCCCCGGGTCTTCTCCCTCCGGGCCTGATCCCAGGCCTGCCCCAGCCGACAGCTCCCGGCGCACCTACGCCGATAGCGCAGGCCCCGCGCTTTCACGACTTTCCGATCGTGCAGTCGATGCCGGTGATGAGCGAAGATCTCAGGGAAGAAATCGCTGACATCATGGGCTACGAGGATAACTTCGATGGTCGTCGCTTCAATTGCATGTACGCCGAGTTCGGCTTCAGCTTTTCATCGACACCCGGCGCCCCACCGAACGACATCTTGCTCTCGATGTCGTGTAACCAAGTTCAGGCCCATAACTTCGTTTGGCCGCACGCGCAGACCGGCCTCACGCCTAATACCGTCAAGGCACTCTCTCAGCTGCTGCCTAAATTGTTTCCAAACTCCGGAGCCCCGATAGCTGCCGGTCCCAGACCGACCCTGGTGTTGCTGTAACCGCTCACTAGAGTGCCACGAGGCGGCATGATGCTCCCGTGGCACGCGCTCACCG
>JBDKJZ010000386.1:0-5824 GCA_039796375.1 Pseudomonadota bacterium | reverse complement strand
CCACGCGTACCGAACTTTCCCGTGGGTATGAGTCGTTCGGTACGCGCGGACGCGTTCGACTACCCGATCAAGCCGAACGCCAGCTGAGGCAGCTGGTTAGCCTGTGCAAGCACGCTGATACCCGCCTGAGTCAGGACTTGGTTGCGTGACATCTTCGCGGTTTCATCCGCCACATCGACATCGCGAATACGCGAGTTCGCCGAGGCAATATTGAGCCGCATCGTTTGGATGTTGCTGGTAGCGACATCCATTCTGTTCATTGCCGAACCGAAGTTAGAGCGCGCGGTAGAGACGGTCGTGATCGCTGCGTCAATCACGCTCAGAGACGCTAGGGCCGCGGTGGCACCAGCACCACTCACTGCCGAGCTTGTACTCACATCGGTTAGGTCCACCCCACCGAAGTCGATGGAGATCTGGTCCGAGGCGGTGTTGTCCAGGCCGACCTGAAACGTGATAGAGGAAGTCGACGAGTTCACCAGCTGTTTGCCGTTGAACTTCGCAGAATCCTGGACGCGTGTGATCTCGGCCTGCAGACTCGTATACTCAGTCTGTAAGAAGCTTCGATCGGTCTCCGTCAAGCTGCCGTTGGCAGACTGCACTGCGATTTCTCGCATGCGGCCCAGTACTCCGTGGACTTCTCCAAGAGCGCCTTCAGCGGTTTGCGCCATTGAAATGCCATCGGCGGCATTTCGTTCCGCTACGGTGTACGAACGGATCTGCGATTTCATGCTTTCTGAAATCGCAAGCCCGGCTGCATCGTCAGCGGCGGTGTTGATTCGGTACCCGCTGGAGAGCCTGTTGAAGCTCTTCATCAGGTTGCTTTGGTTGTGCAGGAGGTTCTTTTGAGCCTCCATCGACGAAACGTTCGTCTGAATATACAGTGCCATTTTTCGTTCTCCTTCCGTGGAGAGGTTTTTTGACCTTGCGGTCAATGAAGGGCGTCATTGCCCTCCGCCTAGCCAGAACGGAAAGGAGCGGATCGACTGGAGAAAAAAAATGGCTTTGTAGACGCACCTCTCCCGGGTGGCTCGAGTCGGTGTTTCGTTCCAATGCAATGTGCCGCTAGGGCACAGCCGCGCGTAGCGCTCGGGCGCGATATGGGCGTACGGGGACACCCCCCCCGGGGCTGTGGACACGGCTTCGCAGTATCCGACAACGCAAGGGGCAAGCGCGGAAACGCGGTGGCAAGCGAAACGCGCGCTGGCGCGATTGCCCTAGCCGGGTCGAGGCCGAGAACACAGGTCGCCACAGACTTCAGTGACGCACAGCGCCGTCTGGACAACCTCTCCTCGATCACTCGACCACTGCCGCGATCCCGTTCCCCGTTCGCCTTCGCGAACGTGAAGAATGGGCGGTGGTTTTCCATGATCTGTTCGGCCAGCGCTGTTGAGCGCGCGCCGGGGGCCCTCCGAAGCCCCTAGGGTATTGAGGAGGACCGTCAGTAGCCCCCCGTTGAACATCCAAATGAATTGGTGTCCGTCGACCCGAACGGCTCCTACACTAGGAGCTTGAGGTCATCTTTTGGCTGTAGCTCGCGCTGACTTCGGGTACGGTCCGCGGGCATATGCCTACCTTTGACTGCGCTCAATGCGGCGCCGGCTTCAGCGTTCCCCAGACCTCCCTCGACAAGTATCCGGGATGGCAACCCAAGGTTTGCCGCCAGTGTAAGGAAGGAACAGGCGGGAATCCGGGGGCGTCGAAGGCGAAGTCTGCTGCCCGCTCGAGACCCTCGCGCGCTGCCAGCGAGACGCGGGAAGCCGATATCACCGTCGCCGAAGTCCTCGCCAAGTACGCGGACGGGCCGGACACGGGCGTCTTCACCGACGGCGCTGCCAGCCCCAATCCGGGCCCTGGAGGCTGGGGAGCCGTCTACGTGAGGGGCGGTACTATTGTCCAGCAGACCCACGGCGCTGAAGACCACACGACCAACAATAGGATGGAGCTCGTCGCCCTGCTGTACGGGTGCGCGCTGGTCCCCGCGGGGGAGCCGGCGACCGTCTTCACTGACAGTCAGCTGTGCGTGAACACCGTCACCCAGTGGGCAAAAGGATGGGAAAAGAACGGCTGGAAGCGCAAGACGGGGGAAATCAAGAACCTCGAGCTGGTGAAGCAGCTCTACCGGTTACTCCAAGCGCGCCCTGAGCTCGAAGTCCGCTGGATCCGGGCCCACTCCGGCACGCGCTGGAACGAATATGCCGACGCACTCGCGACGGCTTACCGCCGCGAATCCCTCTAAACTCCGCGGTTCCCCGAAAGAGTTCCCAAGGCGTTCCAGCGCTTTGACGATCTTTATATTGTGCCGTCACGGTATTCAGTCAAAACTGAACCTGTTCACCTCCCTGGATACTCGCGGTGCCCGACGACGACTTCGAAGAATCGACAGCGATATTTAGCATCGGTCCGCTCGGACTGAGCATACCGGCGCCCGATTTTCGGCATGTGCTTGTGCGCATGGACGGCTCGGATGTCGGCAAGGTCGTTGCGCTGGGTCAACAAAACGTCTTCACGATTGGGCGGCGCTCGGAGTGCGATTTGCCGCTGAAGTTCGAAGGCGTCAGCCGCCAGCACGCCCAGATCACGTTCGTCGATGGGGCGTACGTGCTCCAAGATCTCGGCTCCGCCAATGGAACCCTCGTGCGCGGCCGGCGCGTCGACAGCCACCGCTTGGAGGACGGCGACGTACTTCAGTTTGGTCCGCTCGTCAGCGTCCGTTACTCAATCACGGACAGTGACGAAGAGGGGCTCCTGCGTCACCTCTACGAAGCCTCAGTCCGAGACCCCCTGACCGGCGCGTACAACCGCGAATACCTGTCTGAACGACTCAAGAGTGAGATCGCTTTCGCGACCAGACACGGTACGGATACGGCGCTCTTGATGTTTGACCTCGATCACTTCAAGCGTGTGAACGACGGCCATGGCCATCAGGCGGGTGATGCCGTCCTTATCGAGGTCGTCAAGGTTGTGGCCACCGATTTACGCACGGAGGACGTGCTCGCTCGCTACGGGGGGGAAGAGTTCGCGATCAGTGTGCGCGGGATCGATCTGAAAGGCGCGGCCCAACTGGCCGAGCGCATTCGCCAGCGAAACCACCGGACCGTGCGGTTCGAGGGCAAAGAAATTCCGATCTCGCTCAGCGTGGGTTGCGCCGCCTTCAGCGAGCTATCAGAGGCGTCGGTTGAGTCCCTAATCGGAACAGCCGACAAGCGCCTGTACGCCGCTAAGCGAGCCGGGCGGAACCAGGTCGCGTTTAGCTAGCCCCTGGTGAAATCCGGATCCAGGCGGGGATCCAAGCGGATCTACGGCCTGCCGAGGAAACTCCTTCCGCGCACAGGCACTTACTGCTACGGGGGCCCTAGCGCGGGCCCAGTTCGCGACCCTCGCGCGTGTCGCGCGACTACGAAAGTGAGATGAAGGTGACCTCCTTATTCAAGACGCAACTCCTCCCCCTAATTGGGGCCTGCGCCCTAATCCTCGCGGCCTCAACCGGTTGCAACAAGGACAAGAAGTCCGAAGTCGCCGTCGCCGCTAGCGGCGAAGCTCCCGCGGGTTCGGCTAGTGGCGCTGCGCCGTCCGGGCCCTGCGAAACTTACGCCGCTAAGGTCTGCGCCAAAGTCGGCGACACCAACGCGGCCTGCAAGACGCTCAAAGAAGCGTCCGAGCTGATGAGCCCGGCTACCTGCGAAGCAGCTAGCACCGACATCGAGGTCACCTTCAAGAAGGTCGCGGATCAGCGCTCCTCTTGCGAGGAGCTCGTCACGGCGCTCTGCAGCGAAATCGGCAAAGAAACCGAGACTTGCAAGATGGTCACGGAGCAGACCAAGCAGTTCCCGCCAGCGCAGTGCAAGCAGATGCTCACCAACAAAGACAAGATTGTCGTCGAGCTCAAGCAACGCGAGGCTGCCAATCAACCCCTGACCGCAGAACTTCAAGCGAAGATCGCCGCCTCGGACGCCCCCTCGTTCGGTCCCGCCGACGCCAAGGTGACCCTGGTTGAGTTCTCGGATTTCGAATGCCCCTACTGCGTGCGCGCAGCCAGCGTCGTCACCGACATCAAGAAGAACTACGCAGACAAGGTGCGCTTCGTGTTCCGCCAGTTCCCGCTGGGCTTCCACAAGGACGCCCACGGTGCAGCGCAAGCTGCTTTGGCAGCTAACGCTGAAGGCAAGTTCTGGGAGTTCCACGACAAGCTCTTCGCAAATCAGAAAGCCATCGACACCGCATCGCTCGAGAAGTACGCCAAGGAGCTGGGTCTTAAGAAGGTGACCAGCGCACTCAGCGACAAGACGTACGCCGCGCAAGTCGATGCCGACATGAAGCTCGGGGCCGAGGTGGGTGTGCAAGGGACGCCTACGCTCTTCATCAACGGTAAGCGCGTCGCCAACCCGACGGACTTCGCTGCCGTGAAGACGGAAATCGACGCACTGCTAAAGTAGTGCCCTGCAGCAGGCACCTTGGGTCCAAGCAAACGCTTGGCTCACAGTGCCCATCAAGCCGGCGGCCGGTCCTTCAGGGGCCGGCCGTCGTCATTTGGTGCCGTTCAAGCGCGAGCTTTGCCCTGCGGGCAAGCCGTTCGGCGCTGCGAACGACGCGCCAAGGCCGCACCGATGAGCGTCAACGCGATGAGCCCCTTGTACCCGGCTGACCGCTCCGCCCCGCCGGGCGCTCGCGGCCCCACACTGCAGGAAGACTCCTCAGGCGGCAGGGCAGACTCCGCGCAAGCCCCCGCATTCAATGCCGCGTCGGACACGCCCGGCACCGGACAGGCTTCGGGTCCACCGCCAGGCGGAAAGATCGCACAAATACCCGCGACGTCATCCGGAGTGAGTGGACGGTCCAACAAATCGGAAGGGTTGTAGGAGGCCGCCATGACCGCATCGAGCCCGTCTGAATGCGCTAGACCCAGGACGTGCCCCGCTTCGTGCGTGACAATCGAGAGCACCACCTGGCGCATAGCCGCGATGGGGAAACTGCTGTTCACAATCTTGCCCAGGTTGAGCTCGACATCGGCATCGAAAACTTCGCCGTGCTTCGTTTCAAACGTGCTTGTGGTGAAACCCAGTGAGGTCTGCGAGTGAGGCCATTCGCTAAGCAATCCCCACACACCGACGTTGAGCTCGGGGTTGTCTTTGCAGAAGAACTTGCCCTTGGAATCGACGATCCCCGCCGACGAAACAGTGAACCCCGGGGGCTGGTTCCCGCCACAGTCCACCCCTTGCCAGCTCGCGAAGGCCTCAAGTACGACATCGTGGAACTCTTCGTCAGTCAGGTTGAGCGCCTTAGCATCACCCCTGGCGACCGCGAAGCTGATGCAACCCGTTGAATAGAACAACGGGTCCCCCTGGGTGATACAACCGCTGGCGTCCGTTTGGCACATCGCTCCTGGTTCGTCCGGATTGCAGGTGGTCAGTCGACAGAACGCTTCGGCGTTGGGCGCGGTCGTCGCTAAGGCAGCTATCAGCGCCGCGCCCAGGGGCAGAGCAAAGGGTTTCATTGCTGCAAACATGTCCGGGGTCAGGGGCGTTGGCAAGGGCAGACTGGCAGGAGCGCCGCTCAGTAAAAAGGGGAGACTGCGGCGTGCAGCGGCCGAGCCCTGGGGAAAACGTGTCGCGCAGCTAGGCGATAAGCGAGCGCGATGCGATAGTCGCGCCCGTGAGCCGGATTTCGCGAACAGTATCGGCGGACCTGGAGGGCCTTCGCCTAGACCAGGCGCTGGCCCGTTTGGTGCCGCAGTTGTCTAGGCGCACCGCTCGGGTCGCACTTGAGATCGGGTGTGTCTTTCTCAACAACAAGCGCACCAAGGTCGCCAGTCGCAAGGTATTCGAAG
>JBDKJZ010000385.1:0-5838 GCA_039796375.1 Pseudomonadota bacterium | reverse complement strand
GGATTGACACCGTATTGGTCTTGTCAGGGAACACTCAACCTAACCGCGCCGAGGTGCTAATCTCCGCGAGCGGTATCATCCCCACCTACGTCTGCGACTCGATCTTGACCTAGGCGCGTGTTAGTGCGCGGGAACCTGGCACGCCTCCATCACTCACTTCGCCGATGACGGAACGCGCCTCAACGACTAGTCGCTAGCGAGCAGCCGCTCCTCGACGATCTCGCAGATCGAGTGCCATCCCAAGATATGCAGCTCCTGGATTCGGGGCGTGTGATCGGACGGCGCGCGAAAGCAGACGTCACAGTACCCTTCGATTTCAGCTACCGAGGCTTTGCTGCCTGTCACGCCAATACACTCAGCCCCCTGGGCCCTGGCGGCTTTGAGCGCCTCAAGCACGTTCGGTGAGCTTCCGCTGGTCGAAATCCCCACCACGATGTCGCCAGCCCGAGCGAAGGCTCGCACCTGGCGCGCAAACACTTGCGAGTAGTCCCAGTCGTTGGCAATGCAGGTGAGAATCGAAGAGTCGGTCGTCAGGGCGAGCACTGGCCAAGGGTCGCTCTCTCTTAGGAAACGCCCGACCATCTCTCCTGCGATGTGTTGCGCATCCGCAGCGCTGCCGCCGTTCCCGCAGAGTAGTATCTTGTTGCCGCGTCGGATCGCCTGTTCAAACCGTTCGGCGATTACGGCCAAGCTCCCGAGACAATTCAACATCGCGCGGTGGGCCTGGATGCTCTCCAGGCAAATGGCGTGCATTCGCGCCTCGATCGACTCGGTCTCTGTAGGGGCTGAAACTTCGTTCGCAGGTTGGAGTTTTGGCTGAAAGGCCAGCGCAGTAGTTTTCATAGGTCCCCCGTTCCAGTATGGGCCAAGTGAGAGGCCGCAAAGGCTGCATGCCGGGCCCGTTGCTCCAGCAGCGCCACTTCCAAGTCCGGGATTTGTTCCGGGTAGTCCAAGTCGTGGGTGCGCCCGTGCACGATGAACGGCAAGATGACCCGACCAACCATCGAGTTTTGTTCGAGCACCGTTCTGGGTCGGACAATGTCCAGGTAGCCGTTACCGGTGTAGGTCGTAGGCAACACTTGACGTGGCATGCTGTGGGCCTCCGGCAGGCCAGGAATTTCGAGGAGTGGACGCAGCTGTCCGCCGTCGATTTTCCACATCTTGTAGGGTGAAATTGGCGCCTCGCTCACGGTCTTCAGGGAGTCAGCTTCAGAGTGCTCAACCATCTGCTGCAGCGCAGCATCAATGACTGACACCTCCCGAAGCGGACCCGTAGGTCGAAGGTGTAAGATCAGATCGGGAGCATAGCCTTCACGCGATGACAACTCGCTGAGCACGTGCTTGAAGACGTCAAGATCCGTCGCCAAGTCCGTGGCGAACTCAGCGGGTCGCATAAAGGGGACTTCCGCACCGTAGGTGCGAGCGACGTCGGCGATCTCCTCGTCGTCGGTCGTGACTATCGTGCGGGTGACGAGGCGGGAGGCGTGGGCCTGTTGAATCGAGTAGGCAATCAGGGGCTGTCCCGCGATCACGCGCACATTCTTTCGTGGGATCCCCTTGGAGCCTCCACGTGCAGGAATCAATGCCAACACCTCCGCCATTGCCAACCTCAGCCGACCCGACGCAGCTTCTTCATCACGGAGACTTCCGCTTCGCTAACGTGCTTGTTTCCGTCACCCAAAGCGGCCTCCACTGCGCGAATTTCACGGACCAGCCGAGCCAACCCCTGCGGCTCGACGGATGCAGACTGGTCCGAACCCCACATCGCCCGGTCGAGGGTAATGTGACGTTCAACGACGCAGGCGCCGAGCGCTACCGCGGCAGCCGAGGTCACTAGGCCCGTTTCATGCCCAGAGTAACCCACTGGAACTCTATAGCGCTCGCGGAGCTTCGGGATCATCGATAGATTCAGATCGTTCAGCTGGGCTGGATACGCGCTAGTCGTGTGCAAGAGCACCAAGTCTTTGGTCCCGAGGACGTCGACGGCGTGATCGACCTGCGACAATGTGCTCATGCCCGTGGAGAGAATCAGCGTCCGCCCAGTTGCCCGATGGTGACGCAGCAGCGCATCGTCCGTTAAACTCGCGGAAGCGATCTTGTACGCGGGTGGGGAAAACCGCTCAATGAAGTCCACTGACGCCTCGTCCCAACACGAGGCGAACCACGCCATTGACATCGCGGCGCAGTACTCCTGAATGTGCTTGTACTGGTCGGCGCCGAACTCCAGGCCGCGCTTGAGGTCGCCATTGGTTGGACCGAACGGGTTCTCGCGAGGCCGCGACAGTTCCTCGGCGCTGTACACAACGTCGAGCGTCCGCTTTTGAAACTTCACCGCCGAACAACCCGCGTCCGAAGCCACCTCAATCAGCTTGCGAGCGACGCCGAGGTCTCCGTTGTGGTTGATTCCGATTTCTCCGATGACGTACACCGGGCAACCGTCGCCTACTTCATGTTGACCAATCTTTACCTTCATGTTCGCTCCTTGTGTGCAATCACCGACTGTTCGCCGCGTCCGATCTCAGTCGTGCACTGATCGGTCGCCGTCATCTGTCTCTGTCCCCGCTGCCAGGTCCGGTTCGAGCCGCAATGCGCAGCGCGGCGCGGGCAATTTCATCGGCCATTTGGTCTGAACCCCAGAAACCCGGTCCCTCCGGACCGAGCACCCCTTCAAGCGACGCATAGCGCGCCGCTTCGACGGGCCTGCCCTGACCGAGACTTCCGCTCCACTGGGAGTCGCTCGGCCCCTGAAAGTGCCCTTCGGTCGCAGATGCCTCCATCGCGAGTGCCCCCGGGTTAGCTCCGATGGCATCGAGCCCGAAGGCCATCGCCCGATTCGCGAGGCGCGTCAGACCCTGAGCATAGAGCGCCTCGTTCCCGGTGTAGTAGCCGCCCGCCTTCAATTCTTGCGCGAAGGCGACAGGATCGCCTGCTTTCGCTGCCTCTAGGGCGGGTGAGTAGCGCCTCTGCAGCAGGCTCACGTAGTCGGCCGCGCCGTTCTCGGCGCTCGCGTACGCGCGGAAACCGTCTCGAATGTGGGTGGTGCTCTCGCCGTACCCCTCGCGCGTCCGCATGACGACGGTCGTGCCCTCAGGGCTTCGCCCCTTGATCCCGGCGAAGTTGAAGTTGTACATGCGGCTTCCCTGAGCGGTCTCAAGTGACCAGTGAGAGGTCAGGATCGCGAGCGTCTCGGCGGACGGCTTTTCACCAGTCCTGGCTTCGTACGCTGCGGCCAGAGCACCGCCAGCCTGCTGACCCGACAACGGCGTCCTTCCCGGTTGCACAGCCCCACCCGTCCTAGGCGCCGTGCTCAAGGAGGAGTTCTGTGTTGCGCGGATCTGGGTCAGGGCCTGTTCAAACTGAATAGCCTCTCGTCGAGAGACTGCTGCTGACGAGCTCTCGGTGTTCGCCTGCAAGGGCAAAGAATTCAGCGCGACGCCCGAAATAGCCACAGCACGCTAGCTCTAGCAAGAGCCATGCCGACTACCCCCCTCCCTGCTATTCGCTCCGCGGATCCTGACCTGGCCCCTGCTCGGCTGACAACACGGTGAGGTCTTCAAGCAGCCCAAACAGTTCGGCCTCGATACCAAGGTTGCCGATGCTCGCCAGCGCTTCCTTCAGACTTGGGAGAACGTCATAGTCGGTCGCCATGCCAGCTCGCAGGCAGCAACGCGCGCGCAGAACGGGAATTTGCTCTAAGAGTTCACGGAGCCGTTGGGGTGCCGCGTAGGCGTCTTGGAGTACCGAAAGCAAGACTTTCACCTGGGGTAGGTAGGCGAGGTCTTCGCGGATGACCCGAGTGCGGGCCTCCTCCTCAAAGCGCGCGACGCGCATCGATTCGACGCGGGCTTTCGCCCGTGATCGGGCGAACTCGCGCATGCGTTGGAGCGCGTCGTCGTCGTCACTCACGAGCGACAGCTCCCTGACCGCTGAGCGTCAACAGCACAACAATGGACCCTCGGGCAAACAGCACACCTCTAAGAACGCTCGCGTGGCAGGTTTCTTGAGGGCCGCTCGAGGCCAGCGTCTCAAAACGGTCCTCCGGAGGGCGGGCTTGAGTCGACACGCCATCGGAGCTCGGGGCAAGCCCTCGGCCACGCAGTCACCGCTACCAGCTCCAGCTTGACTGATGGCGTCAAGGCGTTGACGTCGACAACCCCCTGGCGGCGTACCGCAACGGCACTAGCCAGGTGTTCGAAGCTGTGGCATGGCCGGGACCGCCTATGGCAGACGTCGGCTCATCTCGGTCTCGTGGAACGGCTCGTTCGGGGCTGGCATGTGTGTTTCTGCTCGCAGCGCATGGCTGGACGGGATGCGACGACACCGACCGGAAGCTGCGCGAAAGGAACACGGACGCTACCGAGCCCCCGCGCATCGCGGCGGAGATCTCCGGCCGCCCAGCAGCACCGCAGACCTCCGTGCCCAAAGACCAGCGGGGGAACCTTGTGGCGGCTCCGACCACGCGGGCTTCAGCTCCCGCTCTGGATGAGCCGCAGCCCCGCGGCAGTTCATCGAACACACCTCCGCTCCAGGCCGACCCCGCGGTGTTCTCTCCGCGCTGGATTGTCGACGGCTTGGTCGACGTCGCTCCGGCAGCCCCGGCGACCGCCCACAACCTGGGTGTCGTCCTGATCGACGCCGATGACCACGTTCACCTTGCGCGTATGGGCCCCCTTGCGACCCGCCAAGAGCCGGTAGAAACACCAGTCACGCCAATCGCAGAGGGTGCCGCATCCTTCAGGCTTGGGCGTGGCCCCCGTGTGGCGTCGGGCCAAGCTTTCTGGGTATCGACCCACTACCTCAAGGCCTCCTCGACCTTGCCCCCGACTGCTGAGCGGGTACTCGCAACTGACGCACGGGTCGGCACTCGTCCGTCGGTGCTCGACGTGCCGTGGGAGGAGAAGTCGAGCCGAGCCGAGGGAGGCACCGCCTCCAAGAAGCTCTCCACCTGGGTGGCCTATATCGCTCTCCCGGCTGAACCTGACGGACCGTTGCGAGCGAAGCTGTGGTATGGGTCGGGCGCTCCGTTGTTGCTCACTCCCGAAGGCGGTTCAGCGCTGAGCGTCAGCCTGGTGCGAGCGGACTCTCGATACTTCGCGGTATCACTAGAGGCCCGCACGGGGGGCTCGTCGCTACACGCGAGTGAACTCTCGCCAGGTGATCCCCCCACTGCAGGTGCCGATCAAGTCGTCTGGGTCGGAGGGGCGGCTCAGCCGATGACTGAGCTGCATCTGGTTCCGGCGGCGGATCCCTCGTCCACGCAGGTCTTGAGCCTGCTGCCCGTGCAACAGGACGTGAGCCATTTTGGACTCGCCCTGCTGAATTTCGCTGACTTGAGCGTGCGCGGGGAGGCGTCTGTCAGTTGGTCGCCGTTTCTGAACGGAATCGAACCTGCGCCGGTGTCTTCAGCCACCTTGTGTGGGGAGCCGGTGGTCTTGTTCGCCAGACCAAGCACTGCGCTACCCCGAGCCCCTCAAGAGCTCGTGCTCGGGCGACTCGCTGCAGGCAGCCTGAATGATGAAATCATCTTGGCGCGCGCCAAAGGGTTCTTCGACGTCTCGATCGCAGCGCTCAAGTCCGGGGCATTGGTGAGCTACGTCGCTGACAAGCGAACGTGGGCTAGAACGGTCCGATGCCGGAACCGCTGAGTCTGCTTCGCAACCACAATGAGATTGTGACTTGGCGGCGCCACCACTAGGGTGCCGCCAAACGATTCGGCGCGCTGACCCTCAGCCCCTTCACCTCAGCAAACGGCAGGCACAGTGATCAAGAAGAAGTCCGCGAAGAAGAAGACAGCCAAGAAGGCCTCCAAGAAGCCGGGCTTCACCGCGAAGACCGCTG
>JBDKJZ010000384.1:0-5862 GCA_039796375.1 Pseudomonadota bacterium | reverse complement strand
CCAGGATCGGCCGAAAGACCAACCATAGAATTGGCCATTCTTGCGGCGGAATCCGCAGCGAAACCACTCCCGAGCGCCTCGACCACGCTCCCTTCGACGACACCGGCGCCGAGCCCGCCGAGACCGGCTAGACCTGCGACGCCCCTGCGAAACGACGACGAGCTCGGCTACTGAAGCCCTTCCGCGCGACCCCGCGGAGCGCGTGTCGGGGGGTAGGTCCGTGTTTCCTATCGACTTTTAGGGACATCTCGGTACTCTGAGCAGCGTGGGGAGTGCTCTAGATTGTCTCAGCCCGGCGTCAGGCGCTCCTAGTGCACGGGGGCGCCAATGACCAAAGCCGAAATCGTCCACGCCATCTACACCCAGCTTGGGGGCTTCTCAAAGAAGGAAGCTGCCGACTTGGTTGACCTGGTTTTTGAAACCATGAAGGAGACCTTGGGGCGCGGCGAGAAGATCAAGATCTCTGGGTTCGGTAACTTCGTGCTTCGCGACAAGCGGCAGCGTCAGGGGCGCAACCCGCAGACGGGTGAACCTATCACCATCACCGCGCGACGGGTGCTCAACTTCAAAGCGAGTCAGCTGCTCAAGCAGTCCCTGAACGACGAAGAAGGCGCCGCACAAGACCCCGCGTCGCCGAATACAGCGGTACCGAAGGTTGCGGCGTCCGAAGGATGACGCGCTCCGGGCAGGGTCCAGGGAGTCAGCGCGACACTGGAACAGTTGTTGGGTGAGTGGTAAGTCGAGATGACAGTGGGCCCATCCTCTCCTGAACTCGTAAAGCTCTACTACCGTATCGGGGAGGTGGCTCGAATCGTTGGCGTGCAGCCCCACGTGCTCCGCTACTGGGAGACTGAGTTCCGCACGATTCGTCCGCAAAAGTCGAGCAAGGGCCAGCGTATCTACTCGCGCCGCGACGTCGAGAAGCTCCTGCGCGTCAAAGACTTGTTGAAGCACCAAGGCTTCACTATCGCCGGCGCAAAGCGCCGTCTGCGAGATCAGCCGACAGCGGCAGTGTCGGCCTTAGCCTTTATGGGTTCTGAGCCTCAGAGTGGCGATGTCGAACAGGCTTCGGACCTGCTCGCGGAGGCCGACGCGGTCGTGGCGGGGCGGCCCAGGTCGGAGGCCCCAACCGCTCAGCTGGTCACCGCCCACTCGCCAAGTGCTCCGCCCTCTTCCGCGCTCAGGGCACATGTTCCGCCGGCCGAAATCCGTCCAGCGGCAGTATCGATTGTTCCTCGACCGATTTCTCACCGAACCGCGGCGAGCGACGGCAGCGCGAAGGCCCTGAGGAAGGCGCTCCTCTCGCTGCGGCAGGACCTCCTGGACTTGGAGCACGACTTGGAAGCCGATCTGCTGCCGCGGAGCGGCAAGGCAACCGACGCGGGCAGCGCGGCCGGCGGTCTTCCAGGAACCTCTGCGGAGCCGGCTACCAGCGTGTTCGAGGTGGCCAGAAAACCCCGTGAAGACGGACGGCCGGACGCGTCCCGGGGCTCGTCGGACCGATAGGCCTAGGGAGGGGCCTCCCTAGGGCGTTGTGAGACGCGCTTCCGCGCTCACTGACCTGCGCTAGGACAGGCAACGCCAGGGGTGGCTTGACTATCCCGCCCGGAAGATCGAAACCGAGTGCTCTCACATGCTGGAGGATGACAATGGCTGAAGGCCTCAATAAAGTTATGTTGCTTGGAAACCTTGGCGCCGATCCGGAACTCCGGGTCACGCCCGGTGGACAGTCCGTACTCAAACTGCGCGTCGCGACTTCCGAAACCTTTCTCGATCGCAACCGTGAACGGCAGGAGCGAACCGAGTGGCATAGCGTAGTCGTTTGGGGGAAACGGGCGGAAGGGCTCGCAAAGATCCTGACCAAGGGCACGCGCCTGTTCATCGAAGGCGGGATCCGCACATCCAGCTACGATGACCGCGACGGCAACAAGCGCTACAAGACCGAGATTATCGCTCAGAACTTGATTCTCTCAGGCGGCGGTGGCGGTGGCGGTGGCGGCGGCGGCGGTGGCCGAGGCGGTCGCGATAGCTACGACGGTCCGACTGACTACGACGACGCCCCGAGTGGTCGCGGTGCCCCAGCGCAGAGCTCTGGTGGCGACCAGGAGAGCTACGGCGGTGGTCCAGAAGACGATGACATTCCGTTCTGAGAGCACGCGGTCTTGAACAGCCGGCGAAGCTTGGGTTCTCCCAGAAGATTCGAGCGGGTCTGGGGAGCGCTCTGGCTTGGGCTAGGGTTATGCGTGGTCGTCATTCTGGCGACCGCGTGCGAGGGCTGTCGTTCGCATGGCCCTAGCGCCGCGGTCACATCCCCACCAGCGATCAGCCCTCCAAAGGAGCTGGTCGCTGACCTGTTTATCGCTGAGCCTCAGCGGCTTTGGCAGGACTTTCGTGAGGGCCTCGGCACGGGGGGAAGGTTCCTACCTAGCAAGTACCCCATCCTGCTGAGCGACCAGCTAGGCGCTTCACCGGTGATGTCCGGACGATTTCTTCCGGAGCTGCCCGTTGCGGGTGCAGTCGTCGCGCTAGGTGACCAGCTGGGCTGGGTGCTGGGTTTCCCCGTGCAAAGCGGGGCTGAGCTGGTGGCTGAACTGACCACGGGAAGCGGCGCACCGTTTCGCGTCCGCATGCTGGCTGACGTCGTCTTGCTTGAGCGGAGCGGGCCGAGTGTATTCGGCGTCGCCAACAATCGACTCTTGGTGGCTTCGAGTCGAGCGGCTCTGGAAAAGCTCGGGGCTTATGTAGCCCGGCAGGGGGCGCCATCGGTGATCACCAACCAGCCGGTGACTCTGCAGCTGGCGCCAGGGGCTGGGCCCCAGCTCAGCGCCTGGGCCGCGCTTCGAAGTCAGCTGTGGTCCCAGCATTTACGGCAGAGCTTGGCAGAGCAGCGCCGTGCGCTCCCAGGGAAGCCGCTCGGGGATCCGGAGGTCTTGTTTAGCAAAGTCGAAGAACAGCGAGCCTCGGTGATCAAGTGGCTCGGTCGTGTCTCCGGGGGGCGGCTTGCGTGCACGCTGGAGAAGGCAGGGACCCCGGCTGCCGAGGTTGTGCTCACCGGGGAGCTGA
Organism: Pseudomonadota bacterium; assembly: GCA_039796375.1. GTDB lineage: Bacteria > Myxococcota_A > Polyangia > Polyangiales > Polyangiaceae > SZUA-265. The sequence goes on along the minus strand of JBDKJZ010000384.1, from coordinate 2,799 downwards.
AGATCGCGGACGCACCGCGGCTGTCGAATATCGCCTGCGACGCGCTCCCCTTGGTGCCTCGCCAGACGACGGGCTACGTCATGTTTGATCCCGCTGCGCTCAGCGCCGCTGACTCAGCGTCGGATAGCAGCGGGCAGAGCTGGGCAGGCGTTTTTGTCCCCGGGGAGACGCCAAGGCCTGAGGCGGAGGCGTGGTCAGCGCGCGTACGGCCGCTGAGTGGGCCGCTGATGTTCGGGGTCGCGGAGCGTGCGGCCTTCCTGTCGATGGGCTGGAACGCCGAGCTCAGTGAGCTGGAGGCGTTGCTATCGACGGCAATCAAGCTCCCCCTGCTGACTCACAATCTGCCTTCCGTGTTTGGGAACGGGCAGGCGCTGTCAGTCCGGCGCGACGCCGGGCTGTTGACCGTGCACACCGCATCCGCCAGAGGCCGGGGTACTGCTGCCGACGGCCCCGTGCTCTTCGCTGCGGGGCTGGCTCCAGGGCGCGCGTGGTTTGCGTCTGCGGCTGAACCTGTGCCGTGGTTGAGCGCGGTGCTCGCAGGAAGCTCCGCTGAGCCCGCCCTGAAGAGTATTCGGCCCGCCACTTGCCAGCGGGATCTGCTGCTCGCAGCGGGGCTAGTGACCGAGCATGGGGAAGGGCGCTTGCAGCTCGTGCAAGATCCAGACGGCTTGAGGCTGAGCGCGCAGGTCCCGTGGAACGATCTGCTCGGCCAAGTCCGCGCTTTCGCCGGGGAAACTCAGTGAAGTCGTGGCGAGTCCCACGGCTCCGAGGGCGAACTCTCGGGAGTCTCGGGCTCTGGGGACTCTTGAGCAGTGGGTCCTGTGCGACACCGAGCGCTCAACCGGTGCAGGGGTCTTTGGCAACACCCTACGTTCCCAGTTCGACGACCCAGGTAGCGGCTGCCGATAGCGCCGTTGCCCAAACAGAAACCCACGCGCGGCCCAGCGTCTCGGAACATCCGCCCGAAGAAGCGAGCGCCGACGCGTTACGAGAACCACGAACCGCGTCGACCACGGGGGCAGACCAAGCCAGCGCACGCAGCCCACTCGCCGCCCTACCAATTGGGCTTCCGCATTTCTATCGCGCGTTAAACGAGCTTCAATTGGGGCGTCGAGCTGAGCACGTGCGCATCACGTTCTTCGGCGATTCCCACGTGGCCGCCGATTTCTACACTGGCCGCTTGCGTCAGCTGCTGCAGCAGCGCTTCGGCAACGGCGGACCGGGATTTGTGCCCATCGGAGTCCCCAGTGTTCGGCACGAGCAGGTGCTGAGCCAGCGTTTTGGAAAGTGGCAGCGTGAGCCTGCCAGTGCGGCTTCCTACCAAACACAGGGCGACGGTCGGTACGGTTTGTCCGGCATGCGGGCGGCGGCGCTCAACGCGACCGCCGAAGCGCAGGTGAAGCTTCAGCCAGGGGCACTCGCTGCCCTTGCGTCGGACACAATCACTTGGGAGCTCGTCTATCGCTTGAACCGCCCACAGTCGCTCTTTAGTCTGCAAGTCGGTAGTGAGAAACCGAGACGAGTCAGTGGTGAGATTGGCCGCAGTCATCAGGACCAGGGGACCCGGGTGCGGGCCTCGCGGCTGCAAGGGTTCCGCTTTGACGCGCCGAAAGATGCCCGAATTCGCGTAGCCACCACGGCGGACAGGCCCGAGTTCTTTGGCCTCATTGGTGAGACGGCACGCGCAGGGCTAGTGCTTGATACGTTGGGGATCAATGGCGCCCGCGCGCGCACGATATTGGGTTGGCACGCCGGCACTTGGCAAGGCGAGCTGGCCGAGCGCGAACCATCGCTGGTCGTCCTAGCCTACGGCACGAACGAAGTGGGCGATGGCACGCAGGTAGAGAGCTACCGAGGTTTCTATCAGCAGATCCGTGAGCGCGTGCGCGAGGCCGCACCCGAGGCGGAGTGCCTGCTAATTGGTCCGACTGAGCGCGTGGACGCTCACCTCACGGTGTTACCTCGGGCACAGCTGCTCGACGCGACGCTGCGCCAAACCGCCGCAGAGCTGGGGTGCGCCTACCACAGCTGGCTCAGCTTGATCGCTGAGAGCGGCGGGCTCCGCGCGTGGACGCAGGGTTCACCTCAGCTGGCGGCGAATGACCGAATCCATCTGACGCGCGCCGGGTATCAGCGGCTGGCTGAGGAGCTGTTTGCGGAGCTCATGAGCTCCTATGGACAGATTTACGGTGAAGGGGCGCCCGCGGCCAGGTCACGCGCCGATGTGCGGTGAGAGGAATGTCCTCAAGGCGGGCCACAAATAAATCGAGTTTCTCTCCGCGCAGCGAACCCTGCCGAGATAGTGGCACTTTGTTGCATATGTGGGCAACGCCCCTGACTGGCTGAATCACAGATCAAAAAAGCGGTTCAGAAAACCACATCGCTGAAGCAACACGACAATGATTCCATCATTCAAGAAACACCATCGACGAGGAGGGGAACTCATCGAGGAATTCGCTGGCCCTTGCCTCAATGACCGCCCATAGCGAAGGTGTGGTCTTCATGTCACTCGACTTCAAGCGGTCTCTAGGGCTGCTCTGGGTGGGTCTAGCGTGCGCTTGTTCAAGTGCAGGTGAAGACGCCGCTGCCAAAGTTCACGAGGCAGCGCCTAACGCTCCCACGGTTCCCGGCGGCGGCGCCGGCCCGCTTGCCTCGGGGACCCCAGAAGGGGAGCCGTTGAGGCTGTAGAAAAACCCTCAAGACCCCTTGGAATTGGGGATCTGCATGGATACAAAGGTTATCGACACAGCTGAATAGGAGCGTGACGATGGCTAGGTACAAGCCCTACGATCTCAACCA
>JBDKJZ010000383.1:0-5866 GCA_039796375.1 Pseudomonadota bacterium | reverse complement strand
CTTCGAGCGACCGGGCAGCCGCGCCAATGATGCAGATTGATGATTGCAACAGCTGCTGGTGTGCCGATGGCCAGATGGTCTGCACAGATATCTACTGCCCAAGCACTTGCGAGCGAGACGGCGTCGTGTTCCAGGATGGGGAATTGGTAGGCAGCGCAGACGAGTGCGGAAACACCTGCACCTGCAGGGACGGAAGCATCGTATGTACTGCGAAGGGTTGTCCCTCGGGCTGTTTCTACGGGGGGGTATTCCTTGACGAGGGCGCTAGTTTTCCAGCGGGTGACGGCTGCAACACCTGCGGCTGCTACGGCGGCAACGTCGGCTGTACCCAAGCGGCGTGTCATCAGACCGAGGGCGCGTGCTTCAGTGACGTCGAGTGCGCAAACGGAGAGCTGTGTGCGCGCCCAGCTGGCCTTTGCGGAGCAGAAGGCAAGTGCGCACCGAAGCCAGGACCTTGCATTGAGTTATTCGCCCCGGTTTGCGGTTGCGACGGCGTGACCTACACCGCTGGTGAATGCTCCGCGCAAGCTCAGGGCATCAACGTCGCCTACTTCGGCGAGTGCGAAATGCAGCGCGTCTCATGCGTGACACATGACATGTGCGGTCAAGACGAGTACTGTGACGGGCCTCAGGGCTTCTGCTCAGTGGCCCCGCTCGGAGCCCAAGACGCCGCTGCTCCGCCTGCTGGCAGCAGCGCTCCAGCCCTAGCCCTGCCCTCAGGAACCTGCCGCCCCCGCCCTTCAGTCTGTACGAAAGAAGCGGACCCGGTTTGCGGCTGCGACGGACTGACCTACGGCAACCCATGTACGGCTGCCGCAGCGGGAGTCAGCATTGTCGCGGCTGGTCCTTGCCCCTAGAGATCGCTCACGCTCCTTTGGCCTCCGTGTTTGGTCTCTAGCGTCACGCTACTTTCTACGTGCACGCCCATCTCGTTAGGCGGGATCTAGCGTGATCCCCTGATAGAGTTCGTCGACAGAGAGTTCGAGACCCATCGCAGGCACGCGGAGAAACTCTCCTGAGCGCACCTCCTTGGCGTGGAAGCCATCGTCGTGCCGCTCGACGGCGATCGATGGAGGTCACCAGCTGAAAGCCTGGCCCGAGGTGCATTCTTCATCAGGGTACGGGGCGGCCCAGGCTAAAGTGGTCGTACCCAGGTAAACCTCTGAAGTTCCGACGGAGCGGGCCGTAGTGCCGCATGTGGAGGTCACACTTCGGCAGGGGATTTGCGCAGCCGGGGTCGTGCTAGTGGCCCTCAACTGCTCGCAAGTGCGTGACACCAGCAACGTGCGCGTAGCCGATCCACAGGGGAGCGCGCTCCCTTCCACTGCGAAACCTGCGGAACCCCTAAGCGACATGCCCGGCACTGCCGAGCTCCCGGCGTTTCCGGGAGCTGAAGGGTTCGGCGCCCGCACAACCGGAGGCCGTGGAGGCCAGGCGTGCCTGGTCAGCCACCTAGGGCGCGCCGGTGCAGGCTCGCTGCAGGCATGTCTCGATATCCGAGGTCCACGAATCGTGGTCTTTGAAGTCTCCGGGGTTATCGAGGGACCACTTGAAATCAAGCACGGGCACCTGACGATCGCGGGCCAAACATCGCCCGGTGGGATCACCATCCGAGGCGGACTCATTTGCGACAACGTCTACGACCCTAACGATTGCAACAATGTGATCTTGCGCCACCTGCGTTTGCGTGCCGGCGCGCCGGACTCGCTGCGACTCGGCGGGGTGCGCGACGCGATCGTGGATCACTGTTCCTTCGCCTCAGCAAATGACGAAAACCTCGAAATCACCCGTTCGTCCAGCATCACCATCCAACACTCAGTGATCGCTGAACCGCAAGGGGATCACTATCGCTGGGGCGGCGTCTTAGTCAACTACTCTAAGAACGTGATGCCGCTGGATCGCATCACCATTCACCACACAGTCTGGAACGGGGTCGCTGGTCGTCTCCCCGAGATCAGCTGTGAAGAGAATGCCGACGGTCCGGGAGTCAGCAATTGCGCGGGCCACACACTCAACATCGAGCTATCGAACAACGTCTTGTGGGACGTCTCAGACCCGATCTGGTTCAATCACTGCACCGGTAACAACGAGGGCAACGACTGCCCGCAGGCACCCAAGACCTTCGCTTAGCGTTGAACCTGATCGGCAACGTCTTGGCGCGGCGAAGTGACGCGGAGCAGGACGCTCCGTTCGTAGAGCCCGCCGTCTATCGCCATCCACGGGGAGCCGTGTACAGCGCCGGGAACGTGTTGCTGCGCGGCACCCACAGCACTTCTGCGACAGCGCCTATGAGTCTTGGCATCAGACACGACTTTCCCCGCGTCACGTACACGCCTTCGCCGAAGCTCGTCCAAGGCCTAGCGCGCTCGGCAGGCGCCTGGCCACGAGACGCTATGGACGAACGCCTGGCCTCCTATTTGACCCAACCGGTCGACGCGCGACCGGTTGCTTGGCGTGACGGCCAAGGCGTCGTCGTTCGTGACGCGCCCCTGGCTCGCCGTTCCCCGGCCGCGTCGCCGCCGTCGGACTCGGACAAAGATGGTATTCCGGATAGCTGGGAGAAAACCCACGGCAGTAGCCCAGGCGTCGCTGACGGGCACGAGGTCGTAAACATCGCCGGATGCGCCGCCGGCTACAGCGCGCTCGAGTGCTACATCAACGAGCTGGCAGACTCGCTCGTCCCAGCGAAGTGAGGATGAATAGCCCGAAAAGCAACACAGCCAGTGCCGAACCGGCACTTCAGGCAGAACCCGCTGCTCCAGATGCACGCCCGTGTCGGACATGCGCCTTGCGACGCAACTTGGGCAAAACGCTCTGCGTTTGAAACTGAACGCCACTAGCTGCGAGAACCCGCAAGCTCGGCACTCGTGGTGCAAGCAGCCCTTCTCCAAAAGCCCGCAGTCCAAGAATTCCTCGAACTCCGTCACCACAAACTGCGGCAATCCCCCGCTCTCCTCTATCTGCTCGCAGCCACATCCCGCTTTTTCGGTAAGGCTTTAGCGGGAACAACGCGCACCGCGCCGTCTGCCGCGACCCATTCAACCTCGTCCCTGGGCTTGATAGCGTGCTGATCCGCGATCGCCTTTGGAATCGTAACCTGCGGTTTCGAGGTCGCGCTACTTCTTGCCCTTCGGCTTCGTCTCTTCTTGGGGCGACGGCGACGCTTGCTCCGCTTCCGCTGGCTCTTCAGGTTCGGGCTCGGCAGCAACCGCGGCGATCTCTTCGCGCGGAACCCAGGTCAAGAACTCGCGTGCCTCAGGGACGTTCCGCGCGAGCTTCGCGCAGTCGACGCTGGTCGCCGCCGTACTCGCGTAGACCAGAACACAGGTTTCTGTCCTCGGATCCAACAGATACGCCACGTTCAAGCCCATCTCGATGATCTTGAACTCGGACTTACCATCCGCGGCTTGACCCGCGCATTCAGCTTCGGCACATCGTTTTCAGGTCCAGCGAGGGTGGGGTGGCTGGTGAACACTTGCCCCAGCTACCCCACCCAATTAACCGCCATCTCTACCGCTACCTCCGGCCACGCTCAGGGGCCGAGCACCCAAGCCGTACGGGCATCGCTGCAGGCGTCGCGATCCACGGCGCGGTAGCCGAAACACCAGCCACGCAAACCGAACTTCAGAGCTCCGGCTCTGCACCTACCTGAACGCCTCCCCCGCCCCTGCAACAGCTGAGTTAACCCAGGAAGTAGCCTCAGACCGACCCCGACGCGAACGCACCAACGGTTATCGATCACCCCCCTTTGGCTAGATCACTTGCGTTTTAAGCGCCAGCCTGTGTAAGCAAGGGCACCCCATGGCCGGCAAGAAGAAGGACAAGCCCACAGCCGATTTTGGGGACCGCGTGGTGGCCCGCAACAAGCGTGCCCATTTCGACTACGAGCTAACCGATAGCTACGAGGCGGGCCTGGTCCTGGTGGGTAGTGAGGTGAGATCGCTACGTGAGAGCACGGGTGACCTCACCGACTCGTACGTCTTTATCAAAAACAACGAAGCCTTCGTGACCGGTCTCCGAATCCCAGTGCTGAAGCATGCGGGCTACGGACACATCGAGGAGAAGCGGATTAGAAAGCTGCTGCTGCATCGATCTGAGATCGACAAGGTCCGCGCGGCGCTCGAGCGGGAGCGCATGACCCTCGTCGCGACCAAGCTGTACTTCAAGAACGGCCGAGCCAAGATCGAGGTCACGCTGGGCAAGGGCAAGAAGAGCCACGATAAGCGAAACACGCTGAGAGAGAGGGACGCGGCGAAAGAGTCACGCGTGGCCATCCGGCAAGGCAAGGGGTACTGATGTTCAAGCTGCACTGGGACAAGGGCGGGGAAGCCACGCTCGTTGAGACCGACGCGAACCACGTTTCTTTTGACTCAACGACGGCGTGGCCACCCGGCGCTCCGATCGCCGGAAAGACCCCCGAAGGGCAGGGTTACCAGGTGAAAGTGCGTGGCTGCCGTAAGCTATCGGCCGAGCCGCTGCTCTACCGGATCGAAGGACGGTTCATCAGTCTCTCACGTGAACAGCGCACCGTGTTGCTCTCGCTCGAGGTCGCTAGGGCGGCCCGCCACTAAAACGCGGCTAGGTCGATCCCGGCACAGAGACCGATCCACAACCCACCCAGGCGACTCGTGGGACCGCTTTCGCTTGCGACCTGCATGCGCCGTAGCACGACCCCGAGTTCAGGAGAGATCTCCAGCGTCGAGCTCCGTGACAGGCGATACTGAAAAGCGCTGACAAGCAGCGCCCGCGACGACCAGGTCTGCTGCTGCCCCAAGATCCCGTCAACTGCGCGCACTCCAGTCAGGTGCACCGCCGCGGCGGCGACGTCCGCCCCGACGCTGAGCGCCGACTTTTCATGAATTCTCCAAGAGTACGCAGGCTGCACTGACATCTCAAGCCATTGGGTTGCTCCTGCCCCGACCACTCCGGGAGTCGGGCCCGTCAATGCGGCGAGACCGATGGACAGCTGTGGTCCCTGCCCGAAGCGCACTCGGCCGTGCAACTGGGTACCCATCAACCAAGCATCCCCTGTCCCAAGGGAAGCGACGCGCGCTCCACCACCGATCGACGGAACGGTGCCCTGCCACTCGTACCTGCGATCGCGCAGCAACTTCGCCTCGCGCGACGCGAGTCTCTGAGCTCGCACGGCCAGAGCCACCCGGCGTGCAGCCAAGCGCCGAGCGAGCTCAGCCGCGATCAACGCGACGCGACGCGGTAGCAAGTGCCGCTCCTCCTGAATGGCGACTCGCCTTTCTCCCTCTAGCTCCCCCCTATCCCAGAGCTGCACCCACAGCGACCCCTCAGCCACTCGCACACGCACGTAGACGCTCCGCAACGTCTCCCGGGTGCGCGCTTCAAAGGGTTCCGGGATGTCGACGTCACTCAGCTCAAGCTGGACCAAACGTTTCACAACGTCCGCCTTCAGCCACTCTGAGGCGCCAGGCCCAACCTCGACGACGGCGTCCGCGGCGCACGCGGGACTGGTCACTCCGCAAATTACCAGAACTGAGCACGCGAACGCGCTCAGCAACACGATGGCCCAAGCCGGATGCCCCCGGTCCCCCCCAGGTCTACTCTGCTCGGTCGGACCCACCGGGCGCGGGGTCTGCGGATGACTTGCCATCTTCAGTCTCCCTCTCGGTCGCAGTTCCTCTGGAAGCCCCAGCATCCGCCTCGGAAGCCACCGTGACCTGCAAGCGTGCCCGCAACCGCTCCACCTCATCGCTAGGCCGCACCTCAGAGAACGCGCTGTCATACTGTGCCAAGAGCTGGAGCGCCCGCTCACGCTGCCCTCGCACTACCGCGCTTCGCAGCTCCCGGACAAGCGCATCCTCGGCGAAATCACCACGGGGCGAGAGGGCTCGGT
>JBDKJZ010000382.1:0-5883 GCA_039796375.1 Pseudomonadota bacterium | reverse complement strand
GGCCATACTATGTAGCGGCTGCTCGGAGGATCACGATTGTACAGCGGCCGGCGTCATGCATAGCCTTCGCGTGGAGGTGAGTGACCTGTCCGCGTGTCGAGGCGACGCGCAGCTGTCCCTTGACAGCAAAGACCTGTCGCTCGACTGTGAGGTGTTGGCGCTTCGTCAGGGACAAGACTGCTCACAGAATCCGATGCTTGGATCTCTTCTGCTCGAAGCGAACGGCGATATCCTGCTCATCCAGAGTGTCAACAGAGTTGATGTGGCCACCCTAACCATTGACGGAGGCGCAGCCTGCGACGCGTCTATTGAGTTCACCCCGAAACACGAGAAGGACGGCGAGCCCAACGGGCCTGGGTGTGGTTTCCGCTACCGTGGGACAGCAACGGTGAACCTTACGAAGTAAACGTACTAGGAGTTATCGCGTTATGAAAAACCTGGTGAGAGGATCAATTGAGATGCGTCGAGAACCTAGAAGCGTAGCGCTGTTGGTATTGCTCGCTTTTGCCAGCGCTTGCGGCGCTAACGTGGACAGCAATGATCGCGATCAGCAAGGCGTGGTGCTGGCGGATCAAGCAGTCGCTGAGCAAGATGCAGTAGCTGAGCAAAACGAGGACGCCTGTCTGGGCCCCGGTGAACCCGCCCCAGCGCCGCCCCCGATGGACACGGACGGCGACGGGTACCCTTACGGTGGTGGCGATGGTTTTACGATTTGCGGCGAGGGCCCAGCGTTCGGCACGCCTGGTCCCGAACACTACAGCTTCCCAATCATGAATCGGCGATTACGGCAAGAGCCTGAGTTTCGAAAACTCACGGGTCTGGAGTGCGTAGCTTCTTGCGAAGATGCACGGGTTTGGGTCCAGACCGACCGGGATCTTCAGGGGTACCCGCGGTAGTTGCGGTGGTTTCACGGCTTTGAGCAGTGAGTACCAATGGGATCCTTTGCGCGGATGGGCCTTTCGGCTTACCTGATGGCTCTCTCAGCCTCCTGCTCTTCGGAAGGCGAGCCTGCGGTCGGATGTCATACATCGGCTATCGTCAACGGGAGTGAAACACCGGATGGACCCGGACTGCAGGAACGCCAGAACTGGGCGGTAGTCAACATCCTGTACAGCCAGGGCGAAGGCTGCTCTGGCGTGTTCATCAATCGGCGCACCATTTTGACTGCAGCGCACTGCGTGCTGGGCGGTCGCCAGGCACAAGTTGCGATTGGCACCTCCTTGGACTTCGTGGTCGCGCAACTTGAGCCACTCAAGACAGTCGTCCACCCTAAGCTTGACCTAGCCCTGATGTTCGTCAGTGAGGCAGAAGTTCCCAAAATACTGGTGCCCGTATCCCCGCTAGAGGAAACGCTGGAGGCGACGTGGCTCGGGGCCACAGTCGAGATCGCAGGCTTTGGTTTGACCGAGCGTGGGGTGGCGGGCGTGCGGCGCTTTGCGTCCACGACGATAGTTGAGCTGGACAAGGACTCGGTGGTTGTTTCAAGTGACGGAGCCAACGGAGCCTGCGAAGGCGACTCCGGCGGACCACTTATCGCTTTGAACGGCGCCGGCAGCGCCCGAGTTGCGGGAGTTCTGACAGCTGGCCATCCGTCTTGCCTGGGTCACGACCGCTACGTCCGGGTCGATCGCGCCGCGTTGTGGGTGGATGAACAAGTCAGCTCGTATGGCTGCGGGCCAGCCGTCGCGCGATAGGTGCAACATTGACCCCCTAAGAGCCGGCCCCTGGCACCCCATATTCAGGGAGGACTGTACTTCTGAGCGGTAGTTTCGGTCTGCCCAGGCTCTGGGCGAGCCCGGGAGGCCCACCACGTCGCTTGTGACCAGGTCGTATCAATGAGAGACTGCGCGCTGTGACACAGGTCGCGGGCGGGATGGTTGCTGGGTATCTGCGTCTCGTACGTCCGCTCGGGCGTGGCGGAATGGGCGCCGTCTGGGTCGCCGAGCACTTGCGACTTGGAGGGCACGTCGCGGTCAAGTTCTTGTCCGGTGAGTTCCTGGGTGATCCCGGAACGCTCGCGCGCTTCGAGCAAGAGGCGCGGGTCTCGGCCCAGGTCCGCAGCCCCCACGTCGTGCAAGTGATGGACTTCGGGGTGACTGAGGGAGAACCCCGGCAGCCGTTCATCGTGATGGAGCTGCTGGACGGCGAAGATCTGAGCAAGCTGCTCGAGCGAGAAGGTCCCCTGCCGCCCGCCAAGGCGGAGCTGCTGCTCGGTCAGCTGTGCCAAGCGCTGGGGTACGCGCACAGCATGGGCATCGTGCACCGGGACATCAAACCCGAGAACGTCTTCTTGGTGCGGGGAGCACGCCCGTTCGTCAAGTTGCTCGATTTTGGGATCGCAATTGGAAACAACGCCAACACCATTCAGCGATTGACGCAAACAGGCCTGATCATCGGGACCGCTCACTACATGAGCCCCGAGCAGTTGTTCACCGCCCGCGAGGTCGATCATCGCACCGACCTGTGGGCGCTCGGGATCTTGGCCTACCAAATCTTGACCACGCGCCTGCCCTTCAATGGCGACACGTTCGGCGCCCTGTGCCTGCAGGTGCAAGCGGGCCAGTTCGTGCCACCCACTGAGCTCGCTGCTGTGCCGAAAGAACTGAACACCTGGTTCCGCAAGGCCCTCGCCACCGATCGGGAAAAACGTTTTCAGTCCGCCGAAGAACTCTCTGTAGCGTTTCAGGCGGCTGTCGCCGGTATCGGAGCCGCCGCACAAATGCCGCCGGCACTCGCACAGGGTGTTCACGGGCCGAGCGGGCTCAATGGCGACCCAGCCATGCGCGGCAATCCGCAAAGCGCTCCGGACTGGGCACCCCGAACCGGAACTGCGGTCAGTGTGACAGCTGGCAATGGAACCGCGGGCAACGCTCGGCCCCCTCGCCCCGTGTGGCCTTTCGCGCTCGCAGGAGTTTTGGGTCTGGGGGTATTGGGCACTGTTGCCGCCATCGTTTTCGGGCTCGGGCCGCGCTTTTCCGCTCCGAGTCGTGAGTCGGAAGTCGTCCCGGCGCACCTAGCCGCAGCCGAGGCGCTCCTCAACGCGAACACACCATCGAACCCAGGTGCCGCGGCTCCGGAAAGCTCGGCCAAAGCACCGCCTCAGGCCCCCGCGAGCGCCGCTCAACCTCCTGCGAGCGCAGCGCCGCCAGCCGCTTCCACGCCGCCCCAGGCCGCAAGCGGTCCGAAGCCGCAGAAACCCGCGCCGACGACGCCCAAACCGTCATCTCCCAAAGTCGCGAGGCCGAGTCCTACGCCGGCCGCTCCCCCCGCACCCAGACCCGCCAAACCGGCACCTGATAAACCCAAAGACAGAGGGTTCTAAGACATGTCCCCACAGACCCCCCACAGAGTTACCCATCCCAGACGGTCGCTGAAGACCTGCGCGCTAATGTTCACTCTTTTCGGCTTAACCACAGCCGCGCCGGTGTTCGCTGAACCCAGCGCCGCCGAGAAAGAGACGGCACGCAGCTTGATGGATGAGGGGGATAAATTGGTCGCTGCGGGCCAAGCGGCACAAGCGCTTGAGCGCTACCGCGCGGCCCACCAAATCATGGGCGTCCCGACTACTGGCCTCGAGCTGGCCAAAACCGAGAGCCAGCTGGGCTTCTGGGTCGAAGCACGGGCGACGGCGTTGTCCGTCGTGCGCATACCAGTCGTCGCGGGCGAGCCCTCCGTCTACGGCAGCGCACGAACGCGCGCTGAAGCCCTGGCTGAAGAGCTTGCGGCCCGGATCCCGACGCTAGTGATTCAGCTCACGCCCACGGTCGCCGCGGCGACCGTAAGCGTCGACGAGGTGGTTTTGCCCCCAGCCGCGCTGGGTTTGCCGTACAAGGCGAACCCGGGTCCGCACGTCGTCTCCGCCCAAGCCGCAGGTTACGACCGCGCGGCCTCTGAGGTCGTTCTGACAGAGGGTCAGCAAGGCTCGCTCGTGCTGACCCTCATCCCTTCGACGGCAGCAGTCGCCGCCCAACCCACGCTCCCTGCCGAGCCCGCAGCCGCAACACCCACGGACACGCCCCCCGCGGCGGAAGGTGCGTCCAACACGCTCGCGTACGTGTCGCTCGGCGTCGCCGGCGTCGGTGCGACTGTTGGTGCGGTCACGGGCATCATGAGCCTGGGCCAAAAGAGCGATGCTGAGAAGTTCTGCCACGGTAACGTTTGCTCGCGGGAGGCTAAAGAATCGATCGATAGCTCCAGGGCCTTGGCGACAGCGGCGAACCTCGGGTTCGGCGTCGCGATCGTCGCGGGCGCATTCGGCGTATGGCAGCTGCTCACCAGCGACTCACCTTCGAACGACCGAGCGACCCCATCTCACCGTGGCTTCTGGAGAGTGACCGTGAACCCCTATTCAACCCCAAACGCGAGTGGCCCAATTCTGAACGGCGCTACCGTCGATTTAGCGGGGGCGCTGTGAGGCCGGCGGTGATGAACTCGCAGGTCCGCGGACTCGTCCTCGTGGGCCTGCTTGGCCTAAGCTGCCAAGCGCTGTCGGGGGTCGATGACCTCCGCGTAGTCAGCGACGCGGAGTACGCAGCGGCCGATCCGAATAGGCCGGCTAAGGGAAACAAACCTGGCGGCACTTCCCCTGACGACGACGGCACGACTGAACCAGAGCCCCTCCCCGATGCGGGCAGCGAGCCTGAACCAGAGCCCCTCCCCGATGCGGGCAGCGAGCCTGAACCAGAGCCCCTCCCCGACGGGGGAAGCGAGCCACCAAGCGAACTGGGCGCCTGCTATCAGGCCAATTGTAACGACGAGTACGCTGTGTGCGCTGAGAGCCGTTGCGGCGTTGCCGCTGACTGCGTTTTTGGTTGCGATACGGAGACCTGCCAAGCTCAATGTGTTCAGGGGCTCCCTGTCGCCGAAGTGGACGCCTTGACCCTCCTCTTCCAGTGCTTTGTCGATTGCGAAGAGCAGATCGCGGCCGGCCCGAAGGAACGGTGCTTAGTCGGAGTTGTGCAGGTCTGTGACTGCGGCGCCGCTGCCGACACTCCGTGCACAGCCGAAGCCTTCACCGAATTTGAACAGTGCTGCGCCAACGGCCCAACTGACTGCCCTATCGCTGCCAGCTTCGAATGCCTTCCCGACCACGACACAAGCGATGTGTTTCTCTGCAACGAGGCCTTCCTCGCTTGCGGGATCACGCCTCAGTGAACCGGGGCTCATTAGCGTAGTACCCCCCCCGGGGACAGATGGACCACCTAATTGACTCCCGGCGTGCCGGGGCGGGACTTTCCACCGGAGCGGCTACGACCTAGGCCTCTTTGCGGGCAAACGGCTGGCTTCGGTTGAATTGGGCTCGCGTTGCGGGCCCGCCCCGCTCAGACTGAAGATTCGCCGTGGACGCCTCGATGCCCGCAACCCAACTCGCTATGAAACTCGTGCCCGATACCGGTACGCATGTGGCGGAAGCTCAGTTGTTGCGCCTGCTGCAGTCCGAGGATGCCGTTCAGGACAACAGCCGCAACCTTGAGCGGCGCGTCTACGAGCAATACGCGACCCTGGTAGATCGCGTGGTCTGGAAGATACTGGGCCCAGACGCGGACCACGACGACGTCGTCCACGACGTGTTCTTGGAGGTGTTCCGTTCCATCAGCCGCATCCGCGAGCCAGAGAAACTGCGCCAGTGGGTGGCCGCGGTCGCGGTTCACACGACACGAAAAGAGATGCGTCGCCGGCGCCTCCGGAAGTGGATTCCGTGGACCCACGAAGAAGACTTGAGAGCCGTAGACCACTGGGCCATGTACGACGACAAGAAGATGGCGATAGGCGTCTACGCCATCTTGGACCTGATGCCGCCGGCGGAGCGCATTGTGTTGGCTCTGCGCTGGTTTAAACAGCTTGGCCTCGATGAGCTAGCGGTGGTTTCGGGCTGCTCCCGCA
>JBDKJZ010000381.1:0-5895 GCA_039796375.1 Pseudomonadota bacterium | reverse complement strand
CATCCAGCTTAGCCACGGAGCGTCGCGGTTCAGCCCCTTCAGCGCAGCTAGACCATAACCTCGGCCACCCCGGCTGAGGAACGCGAGGACAATCAAGAACGCCAAGGAACTGAACACGTACTGGATCAGGTAGAACTGAACCGAGGTCGGTCCGTCCCCGCGGTCGGTGACGGTGGCAAAGAGCAGGTACCCAGTGTGGGTGATGGAGGAGTACCCAAGTAGACGCCGCAAGTCCGTCTGCCGCAGCGCACCAAAGGCTCCCCAAACGACCGTCGCGCCAGCGACGACAAGCAGGACAGGGGCAAGCTGAGGGTGCAGCGGGAGAAACGGATCAAACAAAAGGCGTAGCAGGGCTACGAAGCCTGCACACTTGCTGCCTGTCGCGAGGAAAGCCGTGATCGGCAAAGAGGCCCCCTGGTACACGTCCGGAGCCCACATATGTCCCGGAAACGCGGCGAGCTTGAATGCGAAGGCAGCTAGGACGCACGCCACTCCAAGCGCCTGGGCCGCGTCGAGCTCCCCTGGGCGGGCGAAGACCTCTCGGACAACGTCGTAGGATGTAGAACCCGTAGTGCCAAAGATAAAGCTGATCCCGTACGCGATGAGCGCCGTAGAGAGCGCCCCCATCGTCAAGTACTTGACCGACGCTTCGACGCGACCGGCTTCGTTGCGCGGGAACGCCACCAGCACGTACGACGCAGTCGTGAGTAGCTCAAGCGCCACAAACAGCAAGATGAAGTCACGCGCGGCTGACAGCACTAACATCCCGGTGCTGGCCAACAGTAGCAGCGCATATTGCTCAGGTGCCGGGTATCGAATCCGCCCTGAGTACTCCGCTGCGAGCAGCAGCACGAGTGCCGAGGTTAGCAGCCCGAGCTGCCGAAAGAGCAAAGCGAACTCGTCGACGCGATAAGCCTGCGCCTGAACGCCCAAGTCCGGCTCTTGCAGGCTGACGGAGTAGATGAACAGCACAAAGACCGCGCCGGCAAGCGCGCGACCCAGGCCCTTTGAGTCTAGGGCACGAAGCGAGCCTACGACGAGCGTAGCTAGCGCAAGTCCGACCAATATCGCTTCGACGTGAAAAGTACTCAAGAGACTCATCGGACGACCTCCGCAGCTGCTAGCGGGGTGCGCTCAGCCAGGCTGCTGGACTGCGTTGAGACACTGGGATCGGTCACAAATCGCGGAAACACGCCGAGAGTCAGCGTCACCAACACTAACAACGCTGCGGCCGCGATTGGTAGGGGTCTCGGCTTGGCGATCGCGGCTAGCCCGCGCGCCGGACCGTAGAAGGTCGAGTGAAGCGCGGAGAAGAGATAGGTGGCACTCAGTATCACCCCGAAGACGGCGATCACGGTCACGGTCTGGGCGACTGGCGTGCCGTGTGCCCAGGTACCGAAAAACATCATCAACTCGCCCGCGAATGCCAAGGATCCGGGAAGCCCGCTGCCGGCAATGGCGAGCATTACGAAACCGACGCTCAAGAGCGGGACCGAGGTCGCCAGCCCGCCGAGTCTTGAAATGTCTCGAGTGCCTGTTGACCACTCAAGCTCGTCGCTGAGCACGAAGCCGAGCGCTGAAACGAGCCCGTGCGCGAGCATCAAGGTTGCCGCCGATACCAGGGTCAAACTTGAACCGATGCTGATGGCGATCAGCGTGTACCCGGCGTGGCTGATCGAGGCGAACGCGATCACCCGGTTCCAGTCCGATTGCCGCATGGCTGCCAAGGCACCGTAGAGGATATTGAGCGCCCCGAAGACGAGCAGGACCGGTGCCAGTTCAGCCGCAGCTGCCGGCAAGAGTGCGCTACCCAGTCTAAGCAACCCGTACAAGCCAAAGAACTTAACGATGCCGCCGAACACCACGTTGGTGGGTCCGAGGGCAGTCGTGTACACGGGGGGCGCCCAGCTGTGCAGTGGCCACAATCCCGACCACAAGCCAAATGCGACCGCGGCAATACCGTAGAGGATGAGCCCTAGCTCAGGGTCCAGCGATGCTAGCGCGGCTTGGCCTGTGTCGAAGTCGAGAGGTCCCGTGGCGTTCGCGGTCAGCAGACCCATGACTGCGAGCAGCATCATCGCCCCAGCGAGCACGTAGAGTGTCGTCTGCAGCGCCACGCGGGGAGCCTGTTCAGAGGCACCGCGCCGCGCCCAGCGGGCTATCAGGAGGTACTTCGGAAGGGTGGTGAGCTCCGCGAAGAGATAGAAGAAGAAGAAGCCAATCGACAGGAAGGCTCCGTTGACCGCCGTCAGAGCCAGCAGCAACAAGACGTCGTGCTCCTTGGAGCGAGCTTCGCTAGGACCGGTCGCGAGCAGCGCGCAAACGCCGCCGACTCCACTGAGCAGCAACATCGGGAGGGAGAGGCTGTCTATGCCGAAGCGTAGAGCCAACCCGTGGTCTGGAATCCAATCGAAGCGAGTCTCGAACTGATAACCGCCAACGCCAGCATCGAAGCTGAGAGCGGCTGCGACGGCCGTCGCTAGCACCAACACCGGCCCGAGCAAAGCGAGGAGCCGTCGTGCTCCCGTTTGATCAGGCGGACACAAGGCGACCAGTACGGCGCCCAACAGTGGAGCGAATACCGGAATACAAGTCAGTAGGTCAATCATGGCTGTAGTTGTTGCCCAAAGCGTCCGGTGTTCACGTGGTCAGCAAAAAGAAGAGCAACGCGGCGCCCGCACCAAACACGAAGAGGTAGGCTCCGACGTAGCCGCTCTGCATGGCACGCACGCCCCGGTTCACCAGTAGAACGCCTCTGCCGACGTTGTCGGGGACCGCTCGGCCGAGCACCGCGCTATCTACAAACTCAACGACTTGAGCTGTCCTGGCTAAGAGTGCGAGAACGGTCCTGGAGTACAGCTCATCCACATACAGGCGATCGCGGAGAGCCTTGAAAACCGGGCCCAACGTGTTCGCCAGCGGATCCGATACGAGCCGCCCGCGGCCGTACAATACGTACGCCAGACCAAGACCCGGCACTGGCAGAAAGGGGAGAATGCTGCCCCAGACCCCGCCTTCGGCGTGGGCTTCAGCTGCGGGGTTGATGTAGCCGAGGATCGCGTTGCCCCAGCCCGCGCAGATGGCGAGAGCCGCGAGGATAACGAGCGGTCCGGTCATCATCCAGGGCGACTCGTGCGCGTGATCGCGCAACTCCGCGTCGCGCGCCTGCCCAAGGAACACCAAACAAAAGGTCCGACCGATATAGAACGGTGTGAGCAGCGCGGTTGCCAGGGCCACTGCGAACAACTCGGCGTGGTCTCCGGCGAGTCCCAGCAGGATTAGGTCTTTGCTGAAGAACCCCGAAAGTGGCCACACGCCGGAGAGCGCGAGCGCCCCCAAAGCGAAGGTTGCGCACGTAATCGGTAGCTTCTTCGAAAGCCCCCCCATCTTCCACGCATCTCTTTCGTGGTGCACGGCGTGCAGCACGCTCGCGGCGGCCAAGAACAGCAGCGCCTTGAAAAAGGCGTGGGTGGTCAGGTGGAAGAGTGCTGAGTCGGGGTTACCGGCGCCCGTGGCCATCACCATGTAGCCGAGCTGTGACATGGTCGAGTACGCTAGGACTCGCTTAACGTCGGTTTGCGCGAGCGCGAGCAGCGCAGCGAAGAGGCTCGTCAGTGCGCCAACCCAGGCGACGACGTCCGCACCGATGGGGCTCGCGTCGAGCAGAAAGCTCGTGCGATAGAGCATGTAGACGCCAGCTGCGACCATCGTGGCCGCGTGAATCAGCGCGCTCACGGGAGTCGGGCCCTCCATGGCGTCCGGCAGCCAGACGTGCAGCGGCAGCTGGGCGCTCTTTCCGATCGCTCCGCAAAAAATGAGGACAGCGGCGAGCGCGAGCCATGTGGCCGTATCCGGGTGAACTACTGCGGCAACATTGGACCAGCGCTCAGCAAGTACCGAGAAGTCCAGCGACCCGGCGAGCCACCAGACGATCAGGATGCCGCACAGGAAACCGAAATCGCCCACGCGATTCGTCAGCATCGCCTTCTTCGCGGCGGTCTCTGCCACGTTCTTCGTAAACCAAAACCCAATGAGGAAGTACGACGCTAGACCGACGAGCTCCCAGAAGAAGAACATCTGAGCGAGGTTGGTGGAAGCGACGATCCCGATCATCGCAAAAGCGAACATCGAGAGCAGCGCGTAGTAGCGCGTAAAGCCCGGGTCATCCTTCATGTACCCCAGAGAAAAAACCTGTACGAGTGTGGCGACGCTGGTCACCACCACAAGCAATAGGATGCTCGCATGGTCCATCAAGAAGCCAAACTCAAAAGCGAACCCTCCCGGCAGCACGAGCCAACGCAGGCTCTCTGCGGTCATAACAGCAGGGGAATCCCCGACCCAGGTGTTCAGCAACAACCGCAGCGATTGAGCTAGGGTAAACACTGATGCCGCGATGCTAATGGAAGCCACGAGCTTCCGAGGGCGCACCAAGTGGCTTCCGAGAAGCGCGGCTACGAAGAGCGGCACGAACAGGATAGACCAAGCAGAATTCATGCCCTCAACTCCCGAATCGTATCGACGTTGGTCGAGGAACGAAGCCGATGAAGCGACACGACGATGGCCAGTCCTACTGCGACCTCTGCGGCGGCGATAGCGATTACGAAGAACGCTAGCAGCTGCCCCTCAATGTTCTGCCCAAAGCGTGCGAAAGCGACCACGGCGAGGTTTGCGGCGTTCAGGGCCAGCTCAAGGGACATCAGCATGATCAGCGCGTTCCGCCGAAGGACGACACCGGCAACTCCGGTCGCGAACAATGCAGCGCTTACCAGCAGACAATCGTTCAGCCCAATCATCGGTCACTCCTAGCGAAGCGGGTGGAGGAGTCGGCGCAGGTCAGTCTGACCGGCGCGGCGCTCAGCGAAAGGTGCGCGAGCGCTCGTTGCGCATCGATCGTCGGGGCGACGAGCGCTCTGGATTCAGCCATGGGCCTCACTTGGCCTCCTGTTTGGAGAGCACCACTACGCCGACCATGGCGGAGAGCAAAATCAGCGCGGTGAGCTCAAAGGCGAGAATATGCCTGGAAAACAGCGAGCGCATCACCTCGACCAGCCCCCCACCGCTAGATGTCGCCGCTAGGGCCTGGGGCAAAGATGCACTCGGCTCCGCAGCGAGGGCCGCAGCGGCGAGCGCGCCGAGCAACAAGGGAAAGACGATCAGCGCCCTGAGGACGGCGCCGTTCGAAATGGCGGACTTTTCATCTTCGGGGCTGAGCAACATGATCACGAAGAGAAACAGGACCACGACCGCGCCCGCGTAGACGAGCACCTGGACCACCGCAAGAAAAAACGCCTGCAACAGGAGGAAGATGCCCCCCATACACAAGAACACCTGAATCACGAGCATCGCTGAATTGACCAGATTCTTACGCGTAATGGCCAAGACCGCCGTGGTGAGCATCACCAGGCTGAACACCCAAAAAAGTATCTGTTGCAAAGGGACCATGAGGCTCGTGGGGGTGCGAAGGTTACTTGTTCTTCCACTTCAGCGTTGTGTCAGGGCGAACGCCCCCGAGTTGAAGCAAACGCTCTTTTGGAAGAATCATTTCTTGGCGGGTGTAGCCCGTCGCTGCGTAGACGTTGCGAAGGAAGATTGCCTCTTCCGGGCAAGCCTCTTCACACAGTCCGCAGTAAATGCAGCGCAGCAGATCGAGCTCGAACTCTTTGGGCTCTTTCTCGACGTTGCGGTCGGCACCCGTTTGGCTGCGGAAGCCAGGCACGATTCGAATCGCCTTGGGTGGACAGACGAACTCGCAGAGCTGACACGCGACGCACTTGACTCGGTCATCCTGATCTTTGACCAGCACGGGTACGCCCCGGTACTTGCCGAGCAACACGGGCTTCTGCTCGGGATACTGAAGCGTCAGCTTCTTGCGAAACATGTGCTTGAGCGTGATCC
>JBDKJZ010000380.1:0-5916 GCA_039796375.1 Pseudomonadota bacterium | reverse complement strand
CTGCCGCCTGCTCTCATGATGACGACCGAGCTCTCTCCGAACGAGGTAGAGCGGGCGAAGCAAGCGGGTGCCCGTGGCTGGCTGGTCAAGCCGGTGGCGCCCAAGAACCTGCTGGCAATCGCCCGAAAGCTCGCGCTGAGGCGGGAGGCACAGCATGGCGGCTGAAGCTCGACCGCGGGTGGTGTGCGTCGATGACGAGCCGCAGGTGCTGGCGGGGCTCTCCCTGCACCTGCGCCGAAGGTACGAGGTCGAGCTGGCTGGGAGTGGTCCCGAGGCGCTCGAGTGTCTGGAGCGGTCGCCGGGTACGGCCGTCGTCATTTCGGACATGCGGATGCCCGGCATGAACGGGGCGGAGTTCCTAGCTAAGGCCGGCCAGGCCTTTCCCGATACCACCCGCATCCTACTCACCGGACACGCCGAGATCGAATCGGCCATCGCCGCGGTCAACCTAGGCGGGGTCTTCCGATTCCTGGTCAAGCCCTGTCCGCCGCCCGTGCTGCTCGCCGCGGTGGACGCCGCTGCCAACGTTCATCGACTGCTCATTGCTGAACGGGTACTGCTTGAGCAGACCCTGCACGGGAGCGTCAAGGTGCTGAGCGAGGTGCTCGCGCTCACCAATCCCTTAGCGTTCGGGAGGGCCACTCGAGTGCGTCAACACGCCTCCAGCCTGGCGGAAAAGCTCGGCCTGCCCGAGCGCTGGCAGGTTGAGGTGGCCGCCATGCTGTCGCAACTCGGCGCCGTGGTGCTGGCCAGTGAAACGACCGAAAAGCTCTATTACGGAGTCGCTCTCAGCGCCGAAGAAAAGGAGCTGGCGGCCAAGATCCCTGACATCACCGGCAAGCTGCTGACTCACATCCCGAGGCTGGAAGGCGTCTGCGAGATCTTGGCCAGCTACTCGAAACCGTATCGCCAGCAGGACACCAATCTAGACGCGGGCAAAGCAGCGTTGGCTCTCGCGGCGCAGATCCTGAAGGTTGCCTTGGATCTCGACGCCTGCGAGGCCCAGGGCGGCAGTCGCTCTGTGGCGCTCGGAACCCTGCGCGGTCGCGCGGACCGCTACGCTCCCCAGGTCTTGGAAGCCGCAAGTGCGCTCTACGGCGGTGAGGCACCACGCAACACCATTCACGAAATCGGGCTGACTGGGCTGAAGCCGGGCATGGTGTTTGCGGCCGACGTCAAGATGGTCACCGGGACGCTGCTCGTCCCTCGGGGCTACGAAGTCACCGAGAGTTTTCTAGCGCGCATGCAGAACTTTCGGCCCGGCTCCGTGCAGGAGCCCGTCCGCATCCTGCTCAGTGCGACTGTAGGGAGCTAACCCGTTGAGAGCCTTTCACAATCCCTGGCAGACGCCCTGGCTTGAGCCGGGCCGCCAAGCGGCCGTTAAGTGGAGCCAAGTGACCTCGCTCCTCAAAGGGTCGCTGCCGCTGCTGCTGGCTCTGGCGCTGCCCAGAACCGCCGTTGCACAATCCCCCGCACCCACGACCGAACCGCTGCCTCCCTCCGAGCTCCAGGGTCTCACGGAACGCCTGGAGGGCGTCGAGGCGGAACTCGCGGCAACCCAATCGGCACTGGTCGAGGTAGAACAGGAAGCGCAGAAGCTACGGATCTACGGGTTTCTCGATTTCGGACTGAAGAAGGCCTTCCCGGCAAAGGACCCGTTCTACGCGGCGCTGATCGAGCGGAAGCTCACATTCGTCCTGGGCAACATCAACCTGTACATCGACGCGCAACCCGCGCCGAGCTGGCGCGCGCTCATCGAAACACGACTCACGACCTACCCACATGGCACTGAAACTGTCAGTGCCACCGGCGACTTTGGGCGAATCGACAACCGCATCTACGATACGGGCAGTCCGTCGGGAAGAAACGAGGTCATTTGGGGAGGCGTGGTCTTGGAACGCGCGCAGATCGAGCACACCATGCTCGACCTCTTCAATCTACGTGTCGGCTACTTTCTCACTCCCTATGGCATCTGGAACGTAGACCACGGCACGCCCACGTTGATCTCGCTCGTGCTGCCCTCAAGCCAAGTTGAAGGGGCGCTGCCAGCGCGACAACTGGGCGTACAAGCGTACGGCGGGACTGTATCGGGCGATGTGGAACTCGGCTACGCCGCCTACGTCAGCAACGGGCGTGCTCCATTCTTGGAGGATCCGACAGACGGCAAGGCCTTCGGCGGGCGGGTGCACGCAGACTTCGTCGGGCCAGATCGCAGACTCAAGCTTGGCCTCTCCGGCTATGTCGGCGACTCGCTCGAAACAAAGAAGACTCTGCGAGTGGGCGACGGCGGCGTGGCGATCGACGTGGACCCAACGTACGCCTACAGCGAGTGGGGGTTAGGCGCCGACGCTTCGCTTGACTGGGGCAACTTCCGTCTGCGCACCGAAGGCCTCGTTCACAGCATTCAGCATGAAGCGGGCAAACATGAGCCCATCGCATTCGCTCAGCCGGGTCTGACCCACCCCAACCATCTGTCCTACTATTGGTACTCCATCATCGCCTACCGCTGGCGCGCGTTCGAGCCGTACAGCTACACCGAGCTCAAATATGTGACGCCCCGCGACGGCTACTTCGACCTCGGTTACCTGCCAGGGCTTGGGCTGAACATCTACTTCTCCCCCCAAGCGCAGCTGAAGACGCAATACGTCGCAGCCAAATTCTACCGCACGGATGACGCGCACGACGCCTCCGATCGCAACTTCCGGGTCATTGACTCACGTTTCGTGCTGTCGTTCTAACCTCCGAGGATCCCTATGTATCGTACCAAGTACAAACTTCTCACCGGGCTCTCACTGCTCCTGGCCGGCTGCGGTGACAGCGAAGCCGACGCCTGCGGTCAAGGCCAAGTCTACCGTGACGGCGCTTGCGAAGAGGAAATGCGACAAGGAAGTGGCGGCATGGACTCGGGTAAAAAAGGCACAGCGCCTAGCCCTGGCGGAGCGGACAGCGCAGCTGACAACAGTGGCGGGGGCGAGCCGGCCGTGGGCGGAGGCGCCGATGCGGGCGCGGTGGATCCGGCCTTCGGCGCCGCCTGCGAACAGCACACGGACTGCAAAGGCCCCACCGATTACTGCGTGGCTTCGCCGTTAGGCGCACCCTACTGTAGTGCCTCCGGCTGCGACGCTGATGCAAGCATTTGTCCCGAGGGCTGGACCTGTTTCGACGTGAGCAAGTTCGCTCCGGGAGAGCCCTTCATTTGCGCGCAGCCACCCGCCTAACCGAACCCGCTAGCTCTCACCACGCCCGCTATGCCTTCCACGCCCCTTCCCCACCGACCACGCTGCAGCCGACGGCTGACGTGTGCGCTGGGCCTGCTGGGCGGCGTCCTACTGCTCTGGTCCACCAGCTCAGCAGCTGACTTGCAGGAGCTAGTGGTCGTCGTTAACCCCTCGAACCCCATAACCAAGCTGAGCACCGCGGAGCTACGTCCCATCTTCCAGACCAGCAAACGCCAGTGGCCGAACGGGACGGCCATTGATGCGGTCAACCTTCCGGAGCCATCGCCGCAGCGGCAGGTGTTTGACAGGGCCGTGCTCGGCTTCGACCCCGAATCCGCTGCAAGCTATTGGATTGACCGCAAGATCCGCGGCGACGCCCGCCCTCCGAGGAAGCTACCGACTGCCGCCACCGTCCTGGCCCACGTAGCCGCAACACCAGGCGGCGTTGGCTACGTGCCCGCGGGCAAGCTAGGGAAAGGGGTCAAGATCGTTGCCCGCATCATCAATGGTCGAGTCCAGGTCCCATAGGCCGAACCCTCATTCGAAAGCGTGTTGCACGGCGCCGCTGACCTCTGCAACCGAGTCCGAACTGGGTGCGGGCCCGCGTGAATTCAGAGGGCGCGACGGGGTCTGCGTTCAGCCAGAACCGCGACAATCAAGCGCTGTGCCGCAGGTTGTTCCATCCCGACCAGTAGATCGAGGTGCGACTCGATGTCCCCGAACGCGCAAGCGATCAGGTTCGACCGGGTGACTGGAAAGTTGAGTGTCCGGCGATGAATCGCCCGTAACAGCCGTTCGAGTTCCGGCGTGGCAACCCTTGTGAATCCTTCAGACTTCAACTCAGTGCACCCTTTGACCGGGTTTTGCGCCGCTGTCAGGCGAGAGTAGGAACACCTCTTCGGCGCCGGGCCCCGCGGCGATCACCATGCCCTCGCTCGTGCCGAAGGTCATCTCACGCGGGGCAAGATTGGCGACCATCACCACCAACCGACCCACGAGGTCGTCAGCGGAGTAAGCCGCCTTGATACCCGCAAACACTGTTCGCGTATGGTCACCACCCAGGCTCAGGGTCAGCTTCAAAAGCTTCTTAGCTTTGGGGAGTTCTTCCGCCTTGAGCACCCGCGCCACTCGCAGATCGATCTTGGCGAAGTCATCGAAGGTGCAGGTCGCCCCTAGCGGCTCAGCGATGAGCGCCGCGTCATCATCACTGACTTCCTCGGCTCCGCTCGGTGCGGTCTCAGCGGGAGCGGCTTTCTCTTCATTGGCGGCAGCCAGCGCGAGCACCGCACTGGCTTCGACTTTTTGCATCAAGTGCTCATACTTGCCGATCGGTGTTCCGACCAAGGGCGCCTGCGCGTCTTCCCAGCGGGCAATCGACGCCCCAAGCAGCGCCGCGGCTTGTTCGGCGAGTTTCGGCAGGACTGGCGCGAGAAAGACCATCAGCTGTCTGAACAAGTTCAGGCTGACCGTGCACACGTCCTGAACTTCCTGCGCCTTGGTGGGATCCTTCTTGAGTGCCCACGGCGCCATGCGTGCGACGTATTCGTTGGCTTTGTCCGCGAGCGCCATCGTCAGGCGCATCGCTCGCGCGAAGTCAAACGCGTCGTAAGCGTCGGCGATTTCTTCCGCAGTCTTCGCTGCTGCAGCAAACAGGCCCTCGTCTTCGGGATAAACGCTGGCGAGCCCCGTTCCCTCAACGAAACGAGCGGTTCGGCTGGCGAGGTTGATCACCTTGTTCAGCAGCTCGCTATTGACCCGCTGCGCGAACTCCTCAAGGTCTAAATCGATATCCTCGATACCCGAACCGAGCTTGGACGCGTAGTAGTAGCGCAAGTAGGCGGGATCCAGATGTTCAAGATAAGCTGACGCAGAGATTCTAGCGCCTTTGCTCTTGGACATCTTTTCGCCGTTGGCGGTCAGGAACCCGTGAACCTGGACTCGCTTCGGCAGATTGAACCCCGCGGCCTTCAACATCGCTGGCCAAAACAGAGTGTGAAAGTAAACGATGTCTTTGCCGATGAAGTGGTAGATTTCGGTCTCAGGCGATCGCCACCAGCGATCCAGGTTGTCGCCATGCTTGTCGCACCACTCTTGGGTGGTCGCGAGATACCCGATGGGCGCATCAAACCAAACGTACCAGTAGTTCCCCGGGTGCGTCGGGATCTCAAAACCAAAGTACGGAGCGGGCCGTGAGACGTCCCAATTGCGGAGCGGCTTACCCAAAAAGAAGCTGTGCAAGTAGTTGGCGACCTCGGGCTGAAGTGTGCCCGGCGTTCGAGTCCACTCAGCGAGAAACTCATGCTCCTTCTCGAGCTCGACGAAGAGGTGCGGGGCGCGCCGGATCTCCGGGACGGTGCCGCTTAGAGCGCTAATCGGGTTCAGGAGTTCGGTGGGCGCGTAGGTCGCGCTGCACTTGTCGCAATTGTCGCCGTATTGGTTCGGCTCTCCGCAGCGTGGGCAGGTGCCCTTGACGAAACGGTCCGCGAGGAAGGTCCCCTCCTTGACGTCGAAGAGCTGGGTCACGTCTTCTTCGATGATGAGGTCGGACGCTCGGAGAGCAGTCCAGAACGCCCCGCACAACGCCTGGTTCGCGGGGCTGTTGGTGCTACCGAAGTGGTCAAACTCAACAGAGAACGCCGCGAAGTCCTGCTGATGAGCTTCGCTCATCTTGGAGATCAGCTCGACCTCAGACTTGGCC
>JBDKJZ010000379.1:0-5920 GCA_039796375.1 Pseudomonadota bacterium | reverse complement strand
GCCCAGCACCATCCCGGCAGCCTCCGAGGCATCCAAGGGGGGCTGTAGCCTGAGCTCCGCGCAGAGTGGTTGGGCACTACTTGTGGGCGCTCTGGGTGTTGCTGCGTTCACTCGACGCAGAAACTTGGCGCGCTGACTAGGGCGAGCCCAGCGCAGCTTGAAAGGTTTGAACATCTAGCTGGGTTCCGTCGGTGGTGACTCGTACCGAACCACTATCGTCGAGGCGCGCGTACTCTACACTCGCGTGTTCGAGGGTCTCTAGCGTTACGGCGTGAGGGTGTCCGTAGCTGTTGCGCATCCCGCAAGAGATCGTCGCCAGACTGGGGTTCACCGCGTTCAAGAACTCAGGGGAGGTCGAAGTGCGGCTCCCATGATGACCCACCTTAAGCACGTCAGCGCGTAGGGCGTCGCGGTCCGCCGCTAGCAGCTCCTGCTCTTGCTCGTGTTCTGCGTCACCGGTGAACAGGACAGACCGCTCCCCATAACGCAAACGGAAAACCCAAGAGTTGTCGTTAGCGTTTCGCCCGGGGACCGCGCGAGGACAAGGCCCCAGCACACGCAGCCAGGCGCCACCCAGGTCTACCTCTCGCCCGGAACAGAGGTCTTCGGGGCGCTTGAACACAGTTCCGCGCTCGCGCAGCGTCTGCAAGAGCCGCCGGTACTCCGGGCCGGCGCCTTCTCGTTCACCTTGACCCGTATCCCAAAACTCACCGACTGAGACCTTTTCGGCGACGCTCAGCAGCCCCCCGAAGTGATCTGGGTGCGGATGCGAAAGCACCATCACGTCGATGTGGTCGCGCCGCCGCCCCCGAAGCACGGGCAGGACCACCCGTTCACCCGGGTTCACCGGCGAACCCACAAACCCGCCGGCGTCGATCAACATCAAACGCCCATCCGGCAGATCGACCAGGGCCGCATCGCCTTGTTCGACGTCCAGCATCGTCACCCGTAGCACTCCGTGCGGATTGCCGAACGCACGCGCGTGAAGTTCAAGCGCCACGAGCGAAGCCGCTGTGCCCGCGAGCACGACCCAGCGCCACTCGACGCCCCTTAGCCAAACTGCTCGCTGTCGTCCAACCGCAACGAAAACTGCAGTCAACGCGCAGAGCACGGCCGCCTGAGCTGCGGTGGGTTTCGGAACCGGGATCCCGATCCAACCGAGAGAGTCGCTGAGAAATGCGACCCGCTTGACGACCAACAGAGCACCAGAACCAACCAGCGCAGCGCCGCTTTCCAGGGCTGGCCATGGTGACATTAGCGCGTGGCTCAGGCACACGGGCAGGGCGATCACTTCGCCGAAGGGCGCCGCGAACACGTTAGCGATAATCCCAATCAGCGACACGCTCGGCGCCAGCGTCGCCAAGAAGAGCGCGCAGGGCAGCATGCTGCTGACCGTGGCGACCACCCCGGTCACGAACAGCTTCGCGCCTCGATGAGAAAATCGGTCTGCCAGGTGGCCCCAAGCGCGACCCACGGTCAGAAGGCCGCTGGTCGCCGCCAAGGAGAGCATGAAAGAGAGGTCGAACGCCGCGAGCGGATCGTACAGCCAACCGACCCAAAGCGACGACGCCACGGCACGGCTGGCGACTAGCTCGCGCCCTAAACAACGGACTCCGAAGGTGGCGGCGAGCATCCACGCCGCGCGCCATGCCGAACCGCTTCCCCCAGCGAAGTCTGCGTAGAGCAGCGCCAGCGGGATACCAAAACCCGCAGCCCAGCGCCCCATGTTGCGCCCGGCAGCGAACGCTTGGATGCGAATCAACAGCTGTCGCAGCGCTTCAACTAGTGCCACAACCGCGAACACCAGGTGCGTCCCGCTGACGGCTAGGAGGTGGGCTAAGCCGCTCCCTTTGAAAGCTTGGTCTTCCTCATCAGTGAGGTCGTTCTCGCCGAGCACAAGCGCTTTTGCCATGCCGACCGCCGCTGGCGCGAAGGTGGTCTGAATACGCGCGCGAACATGCGCGCGAAGTCGATCGATGTGGCTAAAGAGCGACCTTCCCGGCGAGTCGAGCTCAAACGCGAGGACAGCGCCGCTCAGCGTGACTTCGCCCCGGGCGTAGCTCAGGTAGGGATCCCCAAGGTCCTCGTTGCGAAAGATCCGCACTATCCCCAGCTGCACAATGCCTTCGAAACGATCCCCGCGCGCCAAGCTGGGCGGCCCCCCATACAAGCGAACTCGCGAATCAGGCCGTACGGGCGCTCCCTCGCAGTCACCCCCGTGCAGCTCAGCGATAAACCCCAGCGCGTCGCCCCGCAGCGTCGGCGAGGTCACAACGCTGGCAGAGACGACACAACGTTTCGGAGGCCCCAGCTCCGCGCGTGCGACCGCGTGGGCCTCGCGGTAGCCGTCCACGCGCGCCTCAGCGCGGTAAGCCGAAACAGCAAAAGCGACGAGACTCGCCGCGATCGCCCCGACCCGGACGCGACGCCAGAACGCCGCTAGGCAAAGGACGAAAGCCACAGGCGTAATCAGCGGGCTCGCGCAACACAGAGCCCCGCACAGTGCGGACAACGAGACCAGCAAGTAGGCGTTCACACCGCCTGCCTTCGCAAGAGTCGTGCCCGCCTAAGTCCTTGGAACTTCATGAGCGACGGTTGGCGAACGGCCATTTCGCCACCGGCGCCGCTGCCCGCCGTAAGAAGGTAGTGCCGGTGATGGGCGCGAGTGATCCGGTCTCCCGGAAACCCTCCTTGGCACACTCGGGGTCCGATGTTCATCCAGACTAGGCTGAGCGCCGTGCCGCCCTAAGGCCCATTGGTCACTTTGGACGGCGGGAGCCAAGCCACGATGCCGTCGTGGGTTATCGCGCGTGGATAGCAAACATGGTCGCGATTGCTACTACTTTCTCGAGGGACGAATACCTGCACGCTTCGACGTTACGCCATTCGCCGGCGCCCCCACCGCTCCTCCACATTTCCAGAAATGTGGACGTCGAACGGGTAGCGAGCCCAGCCGATCGTGCTGCGCTTCGGAAGGTACAAAAGCAAGGACGCTGACTCGCGGGAGCTGGCGCGCTGCGCTTGAGGGCGCGCTCGCCAGAGGCCCCTAAACTAAAAAGCCAGGCACTCGCGAGTGTTTTCGCGAGGTACCTGGCCACTGACGAAGCGCTGCGGAGCTACGCTCCGCAGGCTGAGATCAGTTAGAGAAGTAGTACATGGCTGCGATGTTGGCGGCGAAAATGTCCCACGGATCGTCGCCGTGGCCGGTGCTGAGGACCGTCCGGGAAACAGAGGTTTTCGCCGGGCCCGCTTCGTTGGAGCCCGACTCCATCGCTAGGGTGAGGCCAACGCCGGCCTGCAGTGCCAATTCCGGTATATCGATGAACCCGAAGTGGATCTCAGCACCCGCGCGCGCACCGATGCTGAAGTGCGTGCCGCTGACGTCGGTGTCGGGGGCAAGACCCGCGGGATCTTTGACGGTCATGGAAGACATGCCGAGGTTGATCTCCGGAACGACCTGAAACACGAAGTGTTCACTGCTCGCTAGGGCAAACGGAACACCGCCGTGCAGAATGAACGTGGTCGGGACGGGTGCGTCACCCTCCGTGGTCACGCCCGCTGCGACGGTTTCCGTGGAGCCGCTGCCGATGGACAGGCCGAGGCCGAAGTCCAGTCCCATCCCCTCGTCCAACCAGTAGCGGGCGCCAATGACTGGGGCCTCAACTGCTACGGGCATGACCGCCCCGAGGGACATCCCGCGAAAACCCAGGAACCCAATGCCGAACGTGCCCACGACCTGGCTGTGATCGGTCTCGCCACCAGCCGCGCCACCACCGGCGTCGGTCGAAATGGTCCCGGTGACCTGAGCGACCTCAATCGCCTTGCGCGGAGGGGAGTCGACATTGTTGAGCTCGAGCGAATCCTGGGCGTGCGCGACGCCAGCACCCAAAGTGACGAGGCTAACCAGTGCGGACGCTGCGAATATTTTGAACGTATTCATTGCTTTGATTTCTCCTGGGGTCGACGTGCGCGAACGTAGGTGCGACACGGTGGGCGCTTATAGCTGAGCTCTTAAACGCAGGCGAAGTTCTACTGAAACCCCGACGAAAATTTGAGCGCCTGTTGTATAGAGCCGAGCTCGGGTTTCCTACGACGACGTTGGAAACCTCCTGCTTTTCGCTACTCCCTGTGGCCAAGAAATCCGCAAAAAAAATTCGCGCAGATATTCGCCTGGTCGAGTTGGGACTGGTGACTTCTCACGACAGAGCCCTGGCGATGCTGATCGCGGGAAATGTTTTTCTCGGCGAAACACGCATCGACAAACCCGGTACGCTTGTGCCCGGGGACGGAGAACTGACGCTCAGGCAGGCACCCCGTTTCGTCTCCCGCGG
The DNA here is from genome assembly GCA_039796375.1 of Pseudomonadota bacterium. Taxonomy (GTDB): domain Bacteria; phylum Myxococcota_A; class Polyangia; order Polyangiales; family Polyangiaceae; genus SZUA-265. The sequence goes on along the minus strand of JBDKJZ010000379.1, from coordinate 1,589 downwards.
CGGATATAAACTTGAAGGGGCACTCGACGCACTGGGCGTGGCGGTTGCCGGCCTGGTCTGCGTCGATGTCGGGGCGTCAACTGGCGGGTTTACTGACTGTTTGTTGCAGCGCGGGGCAACGCGCGTGTTCGCCGTGGACGTCGGGCATGGCTTGCTCGCCCACAAGCTGGTCACCGATCCGCGTGTAACGGTGATGGACAAGACAAACGCCCGGCATTTGGAGGCGAAACACTTCGGCGCTCCGATCGATCTGGCCGTAGTCGACGCGTCTTTTATCGGGATCGGGAAGCTCGCCCCGGGGTTAGCGTTGATACTCCCCGCCGAGAAGTGGCTGCTTGCGATGATTAAGCCGCAATTCGAAGTGGCGAAGGCGGAGGCACAGAAGTCCAAGGGCGTGATCAGCGACCCTGCGCTGCGGGACAGCGCACTTAATCAGGCTATGGAAGAGATCGTGAAGGCGGGATTCACGTTCATCCGCGGTTGTGACTCGATCCTCCCGGGTCCCAAGGGCAACGTCGAATACTTCTGCCTGGCCCAGCGCTGCTGAACCCGCTGGGGTGCGGTCCGTCCTCTAACCCGTCGCAATCCTGGCTTGTTCTCAGAACACGAGCACCCAGACGTCATAGAGCGCATGGGTCCACACTGCGGGCGCAAATCCTCGGAGCTTGTAGATCAGCACGAACACCATTCCGCAGACCGCCCGAAACACGAACGACTGCCATTCTAGCGGGTCCCCCATTGGGCCAATGTAGTGCCACAGACTGAACACAACGGACGTGAGCACGCCCCAGCCCACCATCACAAGCAAGCTCTGCCAAGCTGCCAGCGGAAACAGCAGCCGGATCAACTTGAAACCGAAGCCAAAGAGCACGACCCGGAACGCGAGTTCTTCGTAGAAGCCGGCTCCGAAGGACATGATCAAGCCCTGGAGCGGGCCGGCTCCCCCGCCCGCTCCGAGCGAAACTCTGCCCACCACGTAGGCCGCAGCGAAACGCATCGCTACCGCGTACACCACCGACTCCGCCATCAACCCGGCGAACGCTTGCCAGCGAAGCGCGTGGCCCCTCCCGGCAACGGTCAGGAGCCCGACGAACGCCGCGGTCCCCCCCAGCGTGAGTCCCCAATAGATGCCCTGGTTGAACTCAGCGAGTAAGAGTAGCTCCCGCGTGACCAAGTCTGCCGCGTTGCGGACCTCCAAGTTCACCACGCCCAGGTGGTAAATGAGGAAGATCGGAAGCGTCAGCCCCAGATCAGTCCACGGACTGCTCGCGGTCCGCTCGATCGCTCCCTTTTCGTCTCGCTTGTCTTGTGCGGCCATCGCTCAGGGTTCACCGCGGGCGACTTACCCGGCGGGCTGCAGATTGTAGACCATCCACATGACGACCGCCGCCCAAACAAGGACCACAGCGACGAACGGCCCGTCCTTGAGCATCTCTTGGGTGGGGCTTTCGGCTGTTGGGCGATTGAGAACCAAGTACAGAAAACGCGCCACGCCCAAGATCACGAACGCGCTAGTCCACCACAGCGACTCACTCTGGAAGAAGGCGCGGGTCCGAGCGTCCAGCGTATAGACGACGTAGGTGCTTATG
>JBDKJZ010000378.1:0-5949 GCA_039796375.1 Pseudomonadota bacterium | reverse complement strand
AACCTCAGGGCAGACTCAGCATGAGCCAGCTGCCATGCATTCAGCGAGCGCCCGTCGAGCCCCGCGCTCGCGCCCATTCGCCCGCACGTAGCCCTGCGCGTCGCGTAGCACCAGGCGCGCCGCGCCTCGCTCTCATCCTCGATCTTCCTACCAGCCGCCACTCGATACGTCCGCGTACCGAGCGAGAATGCCCTCCGCCCCCGCAGAGATCACTCCGGCCTCACTGTTGGGTCACGCCCTAGGTGCAACACCGCGCTGCGTTGGCATCCCATAGATAAGGCCCGCCAGCGAGCGCCGCCCAACGTTCACCTGAACGGGCGGCGTGGCTATGCACCGAGCAAAGATTCGTAACGTCACTTCGCGCGCCCAAACGTGGGCGTGCAGGAACGGTATTGCCTGCAGACCTGGTTCCGGCAGGGTCGGTTCCCTCCGTCGACATCCATCGGGGTTCCCGGCCGAAATGTCACGAGCGCTCTTCCCACCGACTCGCGCTGCACCCTTGATCTGCCAAGCAAGTAGTCCGATACTCGCCCCAGCTCGAAATCGAACAATCTAATAGCAGGGTCAGCGAGCGCTGCTCCGCGTTTCGCGGCGACCCATTCCTGTTTGCTCGCGCCGCTGTGCCACGAGACACTCACGACACCGAGTCAGGTTCTAGCAAGGTTGCGGGATGAAGTTAACCAGAGTAATCACGGGGACATTATGAAAATCAAGCAGACAATCGAAAGAATTCCGGGTGGAATGATGGTGGTGCCGCTGTTCTTGGGCGCCTTGCTCAACACCGTTGACCAGATGCACATACCGGCCGTCATGGGCTTCCTGAAAGGCATCGGGGTCCCTGAGTTTAAACCCGGAGTTTATGAATTCCTGCGCATCGGTGGGTTTTCTGAGGCTCTGTTTAAGACGGGAGCGATTACCTTGATCGCGATGTTCCTGTTTTGCGCCGGCAGCCAAATGAACCTACGGGTCGGCGGCGTCGCCATGAAAAAGGGGATCATTCTTACCACCTCGAAGTACTTCGTCGGCCTGAGCGTGGGCTTCCTTTGGGGTTACCTGTCCGGCGACATGTTCAACGGTTTCCTAGGTTTGTCGGCCATGGCGATCATCGCCGCCATGACCAACGGAAACGGCGGGATGTATGGCGCCCTGACCGGGCAGTTCGGCAGCCGTTCCGACCTGGGGGCCTTGTCTGTGCTCTCGCTGAACGACGGTCCGTTCTTTACCCTCATGGCGCTTGGCATGTTGGGTGCCAACTTCCCCGTCATTGCTTTCATTGCCGTCCTGCTACCTATCGCAATCGGCATGCTGATCGGTAATCTGGACCACGATATGCGTGATTTCCTGAGACCCGGTGAAAAGCTCCCCGTTCCCTTCTTTGCCTTTGCACTGGGTGCCGGGATGAACCTGGGTACTTTCTTCAACCCGACGGTTGTAGTCGCCGGTCTGACGCTGGGCGTCATGACGGTGGTGCTGACGGGTGGGATCGGCATGTTCTGGTTCTGGGTGTTCCGTGAGAAGAGCCAAATTGCACCCGTGGCCGAAGCATCAACGGCCGGTAACGCAGTCGGCACACCTGCCGCCATCGCTGCAGCGGCCGCCGTCGCTGCCGGTACAGGCGCGATGAGCGCGATTGAAGCTCAGCAATACAAGGACATCGCCTCAATCGCCGCGTTGCAGGTTTCCATCGCTACCCTGTCGACTGCAATCATGTGCCCGCTCGCCGTCATCTTAATTGACAAATGGCAGAGACGCCGCGGCATCGATGGCACACTGGAGTCCTACGAGATCAAGGAAGCGCTTGCCAAGCAGCCCGCTTGATCATTAGGCAGTTGCCGTTGCAGTACCTCACGCCTGTGAAGATATCCTCTTCACAGGCGTTTTTCGTGGCGACGTGAAACGGGCTTCTTGCTTTCCGCAAACGACTAATCCAAACACGCTTATCCGCGGCGAGTGGTCGCCCCATCAATAAGTGCACAGAACTTTCCGTCAGCTTTCACTATGCGAATATTTAAGCGCCCCGCCTAGCGCGCTACAAATTTACAGCAGGCATGCGACCGTCGATGAGGTGGTCGGACAAATGTAACGGCAGCAGGGACTTTTTCTGGCCAGTTGGTTAAGCGCAGTCTAACCAGCCCGCTGGTTCTGCCTCCAAATTTCCCCTCTCTCATCCTGGTATCCTATGCCCTGGTCACAAAACTATTCCCCATTGGGCGGCATCGGTCTTTCCGCTCTCGTCGCCGCGCTGCCGGTAGTCACGCTACTCGGCTTGCTCGCCTTCTGGCATGTGCGAGCGCAAATCGCCGCCCTGGCCAGCCTAATTGTCGCCTTTGCCGTGGCGGTGTTTGTTTACGGCATGCCGTTTTCGCTAACCCTGGCGTCCGCGGGTTACGGCGCCGCGTTTGGATTGTTTCCCATCGGCTGGATCATTCTGAATGCGATTTTTGTCTACAACCTCACTGTCGAAACAGGACAGTTCGAGGTGTTGAAAAGACAGGTGGCTACGCTGTCGAGTGACCGGCGCATCCAGGCTTTGTTGATCGCTTTCAGCTTCGGGGCCTTCATCGAAGGCGCAGCGGGGTTTGGCACCCCGGTGGCCATCAGCGGGGCACTGTTGATTGGCCTAGGGTTTCGTCCGTTGGAAGCGGCCAAGCTCGCGTTGATTGGCAACACTGCACCGGTCGCCTATGGCGCGCTCGGGACGCCGCTGATCACCCTGGCCAAAATCACGAGCCTTGATTTGCAGGACTTGAGTTCGATGGTGGGCCGCCAGTTACCGTTGTTTTCGCTGATCGTGCCCTTCTGGTTGATCGCTGCGCAAGCGGGTTGGCGAGGGATGGTCGCGGTCTGGCCGGCATGTTTGGTCGCAGGCGCCAGCTTCGGCATCTCGCAGTTCTTTGTTAGCAATTTCATTGGTCCGATGTTGGTTGACATCATATCGGCGATCATTTCGATGGGCTGTCTGGTGCTCTTGATGAAAGTCTGGAAGCCAGCGGACACTCAAGAGAATGCCGTTGCTCCAGAAGCCGCTGCTGCCGCCCCCGGGAGTGAGCAGGCCTGGAAAGCTTGGCTGCCTTGGGTGTTCCTGAGCGTGTTTGTGTTCTTGTGGGGCTACCCAGACATCAAGACGGCCCTCAACGGGATCTTTGCTCCCACTTTCGAAACACCGTTTTTACATAACAACGTGATGAAGGTTCCTCCCGTTGTGGCTGCCCCTGAGGTCGAGAAGGCGATCTTCACTTTCAACCTTCTTTCCGCCACGGGCACCGCCCTGCTCTTTGCAGGTGTGTTGACCGGGTTCGTGCTGGGACTGAAACCGGGGCAGTTGCTCGCCTCCTATGGCCGCACGTTCATGAAGGTCAGGGTGTCGCTGCTCACGATCGCGCTCATGCTCGCGCTTGGCTTTACAACTCGCTACAGCGGAACCGATACGACGATGGGGCTGGTTATGGCCGGCACCGGTTGGTGGTTTCCGTTCTTCTCTCCCCTCATTGGCTGGCTGGGCGTGGCGCTCACGGGTAGCGACACTTCTTCCAACGTACTATTCGGCAACTTGCAGAAGGTGACTGCCGAACAACTCGGCCTGTCACCGGTACACATGGCGGCGTCCAACAGCTCCGGCGGCGTCATGGGCAAGATGATTGATGCGCAAAGCATCGTGGTGGCAAGCATCGCCACCGGTGGACATAAAGACAGTCCGGATGCCGGCACGGTCTTACGCTCCGTTTTTTGGCACAGCGTGGCGCTCGCCCTGCTCGTTGGCGCCTTCGTGATGCTCCAAGCGTATCTCTGGCCGTGGATGATCCCTGGGCACTGAGACTAGCGCTGAAATAGCCTGAAATAGGCAAGAAGAGGCAGCGTGGTTAGCTACGCTGCCTCTTCTTGTTTGTGCGCCGCCCTTGGCTGCGCCAACCTGCGCTGCGGGTTCACTCCCCGCTTTCGCCGTATACGACTTACAGCCGCTACGAGCACGCCGGCTACTGCAAGAGCGGGCGAACGCCGCAGTGAGGAGCGAGGTCGATGCGAGAAGTTCACCTCGCAGGTGCACCGCCGCAACGCTCAGCCGCTCTCCCCCGGGCAGCCCGCACTCCGCAACACCGCAGTCCGCAGTCCGCAGCACCGCAGCACCCCGAACGGAGGCTTCACTTGAAAACGTCCGGCGGCGCCTCCCAGGGGCTCAAGGGATAGGGTGGAGATCTACAACTGACAATCGTTCTTGGGGAATTCTCAGCGTTTTCGTCGGTTGACCGGGCTTGAAAGTCGCCTCAAGGCTCATTTTGGTGTCCACCAACTGGGGCAGGCTCAGGCCCCGTCGAACCCGCAACCCTCGTTTCATAACGTATGAAACAAAGCGGCATGCGTTGGGGAATGGAAGCCGGCCAGGGCATCCAGACCGTCCGCGGCTGGAGTCAGAGCGAACGCTTTCATCGCGCGTCGGCCTTGCTTGCGGCGACCCACCCGCTTCAAGTTTCCTTCGTCGATAAAGTCATTCCCCCGACCCGTCACCTCCGATGAGCGTCAGTTTGAGAGCTACACCCAATGGATAGGCACTGCTTGTGGCCAGCGTCCATTGTCCACCGTGCTCGAAACCTTCGCCGTTCTCCCAGCGATAGTTCGTAAGCCCTCCACCATCGGCGCGTAGCTTCAGCGAGCGCCCTTGGCGATGATTGGCGGATGGCGAAGCCGTCCACTGCGAAAGGTTGGTACCGTTGGTCCGCTGAAGAAGCGCGCGTGATCCTAGACGAGCAAGAACGCTCCGGGCTGAGTGTCTGTCGTTTTGCGGCAAAGAATGACCTCGTGGTCGAGCGCCTGTACCGGTGGCGCCGGAAGCTGCTTCTGGCGCCCAGGCTCCTTCTCAGGGCGTAGTCCAGACAGGCGGAAGCGTTGCGCCGCTCGAGATCGCGTTGCGCGGAGGCCACCGCATATTGGTGCGTGGGCCCGTCGATATCGAAACCTTGCGAGCTATCGTCGTGGCGTTGGAGCAACATTGTTGAGCCTGCCTCCGAGCGTGCGAGTATTCGTTGGCGCCGCTCCGGTGGACGGTCGCAAGGGTCCGGACAGCTTGATGACGTTGGTCCGCGATGCGTTCGGCGTGGACATCTTCAGTGGCCATCTGTTCGTTTTTTTCTCGAAACGCCGAGACCGGGTGCGCGTCGTCTACTGGGATCGCGATGGCATCGCCATGTGGACAAAACGATTAGAACGGGGAAGGTACCGCTTGCAACGACAAGACCAGCCAATCCGATCCATCGAGGCAGCGGAACTCGGGTTGATGTTGGAGGGGATAGATATTGAGCACATGCGCAGGCGCCCTCGCTGGACGCCGAGACCCGAAAAGACGCCCATCGGCACGCCTCCCGTGATCGGCTGATCGCGCGGAAGACGTTCTGAAGAAAAATGGTGAGCACAATGATGGCGCAGCGGGCACTACACGAGTGAAGTGTCCAAGGCGTCGCCGTCGATCCGTACATCGCCCGAAGAGCTCCAAGCGTGGCTCGAGGAGTTGGTGCGTCAATTCCGGTTCGCGCAGCTCGTGGCGGCGGTGATCGCGCTGGTGACACGGTTGCGCGACTTGAATACGGAGCTCACGAAGCATCTCGCCAATCTGCGACGAGCGCGGCCGCGATCAGAGCGCATGCGTGCGCTGGAGGCGCAACTGATGCTGCCCTGGGCTATGAGCGCGAAGCCTGAGCAGAAGGATTCTGCCTCCGAGAACCCGCCCATCCCCGAACGGAAGAAGAAGGGCTCCAGGAGTAAACCGCCGGGGCGCAAACCTCTGCCGCCAGATCTCGAACGGGTGCCAGCCTACAATGGCGTGCCAGCCGAAATGCGACGCTGTCCTGTGTGCGGGCTCGACATGCGGCAGATGGGGCACACCAGTTGCGAGTACCTCGACGTGATCCCCGCCAAGGTAGTCGTGGTCCACCGCATCGACGAAGCGGTGAAATGTCC
>JBDKJZ010000377.1:0-5963 GCA_039796375.1 Pseudomonadota bacterium | reverse complement strand
ACCTCGGCTATGCTTCCCCTGCGCACGCCGCTATCGCGCCAGTCGCCAGCCCGAACGCAAGAATACAACTCCAAATTCGTTCGGGCGTCATGCATCCACCAGCCGTTTTCTAGTCATCGCTCCCCGCATCCGGAACACACAGCGCGATGCAATCATCGTAGATCGCGGCGCACGCTTCGCCCTCTCTCGCGTGCCCAGTTTCATGGCACTCAAGCTGAAGGCTTGAGCCACCGTCGCCAGGATCTTGACAGACTTGCCCAATCTCCAAACACATCGGATCCGAGCCGTCGTCATGGGCTGCGTCGCCTTCTTCGTGTCCCGCGTCCGTGGGTTCCAGGCCAGCGTCGGGCTCAACACAGAACGCCATGCACTCGTCGTACATCATGGCGCATTCCGCTACGTCGCCGCTGTGACCAACGTCGTGACACTGGTTGCCAAGATTGTTCTCTCCGGTGTCAGACGCGTGGCACTTAGACCCGAGCTCGGCGCACTTGTCTACCGCGGGGCAGTCGCCGATCGTGGTCCCGTGGGAGTCTGTTAAATCACACGGATTGGGCGACGCATCTCCGCTCCCGCTGTCCACGTCGTCAGACGGGCCTGACGACGAACCATCGGAATTATCGCAGGACGACAGTAGTACCGGCACCAGAAGGGCCAAGGTTGCTGCAGATATCAAAGAAAACTTCATCAGGAACTCCAATCGCTTCTAGGTTCTATCCCGGGATTCGCCCGGCGACTCATGCCATCTGCTTCGCCGCGGTGCCGCCCATCGGGAGGTATTTTAGGAAGAGCGTTGCTAACTACTACAAGCAGTAGTAAACGAAAAGTGTAATTCTCATGAGCTTCCGAGTCCGACCAGGAAAGAGCGGCGTTTCAGTACGCCTACACGACCTCGAAGCCGAGGTGATGGACGTCGTGTGGTCGCGCGAGCTGAAGGGGTTCGCAGTCAGTGACGTGCACGCCGTGCTCGAGAAGCGGCGCGAGATTGCCTACACCACAGTCATGACGATCTTAGGGCGCTTGTACGAAAAGGGGGTCGTGCTCCGCTACAAGGACGGCAAGCGCTACTTGTACGACGCGCAATCCTCTCGCGAAGAGTTTCTTCAACAAACCGCCCGTGAGGTGCTGGAGCGCCTCGGTGAACCGGCTGGGAAGCAGTCCCTGGCGTTGCTTGTTGAAACGGTGTCTGCTTCCGACGACAAGGCGCTGGATGAGTTGGAGTGGCTCATCAAACAACGGCGGAAGGAACTGGGCTCATGACGGGGCTTAGGAGAGGACTGGGCTCGTGAAAGAAGCGATCTTTCCCCTGCTAGGGCCGGTGCTGGTCTTCGCGCTTGCGCTCCCGGCGTCGGCGCTGTTGGCTCGGCTACTCCTCCGCGGCTTATCGCGGCTCGAACGAACAGATGGGGTCCACGCCAAACACGGCATACGCTACGCCATTCTCGTCTTGTCTAGCTCGGTACCGCTCGCTTGGTTTATCTCTGCGAGCCTGCATCAGGTGGAAACTGGCGCCAATGTCCTGGTGTGCTCGCTCGAGCACGCGCCAGAAGCGTTCTGTCCCGAGGCAGCCTACTTTTCTCTGGCGCTACTGGTGTTGGCGGCAAGCGTCGCGCTTCCAAGACTCGCACGAGAGCAATTCTTGCTTCGACCCTCCGCTTCGCCTCGGGCAGCACGACTCCGGTCCCGCGTATTGCAGCTGGCTGCGAAGCGCGAAGGGCTGCGTGGCTTGGTCCAGCGCTTGGTGGTGACAGACGAGGCGCGCACGCCGATAGCCACCGTTGGTGTCCTGCATCCCCGGGTTGTGGTTCAAGCGAGCTTTGCGGAAAGGCTAGACGATGAATCCCTTGCTGGCGCCCTCCACCACGAGCTAGTGCATTTGCGCGCGCGGGATCCGTTGCGCTATTTCCTTTTGTGGTGGGCGCTAGCGGTAAATCCACTCGGCCGCTTTTTGTTGAAGGCGGATCACGCTCGCTGGCTGCTGGGTCGAGAAGCGCACTGCGATCGTGCAGCCGTGATCGCTGGCGCGTCACCTATCGCCCTTGCCCAAGCGCTGGTTGTCGCGGCTCGCCCCCCGGCACGCGGGCTAACTCTTTCTGCCGCGCTCGGTGACGTCCACGTGGACGCAATGAAGCTCCGTGTCGATCTCCTTTTTGCCTACGCAGATCGCATGCCCGTCGGTTGTTGTCGGCAGCCCGCCCTGCGTCTGGTCGCCGCTTTTCTAGTATTGGTCTTGGTACTTCCACACCAAGGTGGGACGCAGGCACTCGATATCGTGCATCAGGCCTCGGAAACCGCCGTCGCGTTGCTGATTGCAGATTGAGCGGCGAGGAACCCGCCCTGCAAACGTTCGCCTTTTACTACTACATGTCTTAGTAGTTTTCACCCCACTGACCAGTCTTAGAAACGCAAGGAAAGTATGCACAAGCATCGCCGCCTAGTCCCGACCTACCGCGTCGCTGAACTCACCCGCGAGTATCGATTGCTTCGGATCGGCGTCCTAACCCTTGCGGTGAGTCTCTCCACGACGCTCGCTCAAGCGGAGCCGGCGCTTACGCGGCAGCGCATCGCTGAGTTGGTTCGCACCGCGCCGCAAGCCCGTGTGACCCGCGCCGATGCCGCAGTGTCCCAAGCAATCGTCGGAGCATCTCGGCTCCTGTCTGCAGAAAACCCGGTAATTTCTGGGCTTGGTGGCGTTCGCTTCAACCCCGACGGTAGCCGCCCATTCAGTGGGGTAGCCTCCCTTTCTTGGCCTGTCGACATTGGCGGGAAGCGGGGCGCCCGCATCGATGCCGCCAAAGCAGACCAGCGCGCAGCAAGCGTGACGGCCCGAAACGAGGAGCGACTATTGCTCTTCGAAGCGTTGCTTCAGCACTCCTTAGTTTTGAAGAATGAACGACTCGTCGCATTGGCTGCTGCGCGCCACGCACTGTCCGAACGAGTTCACGCCGCTGCCGAACGCCGCCGCGCCGCCGGCAGTGTACCGGAGCTGGATGTGGTCCTCGCGGCGATGCAGGGAAAGCGGGATGAGTCGCACGAAGCCATCGCTACGGGAGCAAGCGAGGCTAGCCGTGCGACGCTCTTCGCGCTGCTAGGACTCAGCGGCACGCCCGCCGTCGAGGGCGCGCTCATCCCTAGCGGAGACGCTCCCCCTCTCGCGCTGCTGCTCACCAGCTCTGAGGCGCGCACCGACGTCTTAGCGGCGCGGGGTGCGCTGGAAGCCGCGCAGCTCAAAGCCTCGCGGGAACGGGCGGGCAAGTGGCCCACGGTCCATCTGATCGCTCAGTATGAGCGAGACGACCGCGCCAACATCGGTCTTTTGGGACTCGCGGTGCCTATCCCCGGTCTCGGTGCGAATCGACTTGAAGTGGCAGCGAGCGCTGCCGAGGTGGAAGCAGCGAGCTCTCGTCTGTCGCGCAGCAAGGCATACGCGCTAGGTCAGATCACAGAGCTCCACGCTCGCTACGTGTCCACCAAGGCGGCGCTGGAGGCACTTGAGCCCACCGCGATCCTAACCACACGAGCGGTGAGCCTCGCCACCCGAGGTTATGAGCTAGGGGAGAGTGATCTCGCCAGCGTGCTCTTGGTGCGCCGCGAAGCCATCGACGCAGAGTCCGCCTTACTTGAAGCGACTTACGCTCACGCCTCCGCGAAAATTGAACTCCTCGTTAGCATTGGAAAGCTTCCGCAATGAGCCGCAGCATCAACATCCACCTTAGCCTAAAAAACATCCTTCTCCTGCTCGGAGGCTTGGCTGCTTTTGGCGGTGCCGTCGCATTCGGCGTCCGCACGTTCGATGCCGCTCCGGACGAGCGCGCTCACGAAGGCCACGAAGAAGCCCCTGGTGATTCGCACGAAGGCCATGGCCACGAGGCACACGCCGAGCACGAAAAAGGCACTCATGGGGAAGGGAAACATGAAGAGGGTCAGGACGAGGAAGGGGAACACAAAGAAGGCCGCGTTATGCTTTCTCCTGAAGCCTTAAAAAACGCCGAGATCACCCTGGCCACGGCAGGACCCGGGACTGTGAACGTCACGCTCTCGCTCCCGGGCGAGGTTTCGTTCAACCAAGACACCTTAGCGCACGTCACACCACGCGTGTCCGGCGCTGCCAGGGAGGTCAAAAGGCAAGTCGGAGAGTTGGTGAAAAAAGGCGACGTGCTCGCCATTCTCGACAGCCGCGATCTCGCGGATGCGCAGCGAGACTTCTTGGCCACCAAAGAACGGCTGACGCTCGCGGAAGCAACTTTTGCTCGCGCCACGCAACTCAAGCAGGAGAACGTCTCCGCGGAGAAGGACTTCTTAGCAGCCAAACAAACGCTCGCAGAAGCGAAGATCGAACATCGCAGCGCCGCGCAGAAGCTACAAGCTATCGGGGGAGGCGCGGGCGCAGGCGGGGGCGGCTACGCACTCGTTGCGCCATTCGCCGGAACCATCGTGGACAAACACATCAGCGTTGGCGAGGTCCTCACTGACGCGACGCGGGCCTTTACCATCGCGGATCTCTCCACGATTTGGGTGAATGTGACCGTCTATGCCAAGGACCTGGCCCGGGTCACCGCCGGGCAGCAGGTAGAAGTTCGCGCCGAAGGCATCGCCGAACCGGCGCAAGGAACCATCGCCTATCTGGGACAAGTCGTCGGAGAAAAAACGCGATCGGCGACAGCTCGCGTCGTGCTCAAAAATCCAGGTGCCGCGTGGCGACCCGGCCTCTTCGCGACCGCTGAAATAGCGATAGAAAGCGTTTCGGTCCCGGTCGTCGCGCGCGACGAAGCGCTGCAAACCGTTGACGGGAAGGACGTCATTTTCGTCCTGGAAGCTGGTGCCTTCGAGGCCGTTCCCGTCACCCTCGGGCGTAAAGGCACCTCAACAGATCGAACCGTAGGCGCGGTGGTCGAAGTCCTTTTAGGCCTTACCGCGGGCCGCCAATACGTCGCAAAGAACAGCTTTATCCTTAAGGCTGAACTCGGTAAATCCGAAGCGGGTCACGAGCACTGACAATGATGACACTACTCGCTCGTCTTCTCGCCTTTTCCGTTCATCACCGCTGGCTGGTCGTGATCTGTACCCTGGCAGTGGGGGCTCTGGGTGTCTACAATTTCACTCGCCTGCCCATCGACGCAGTGCCCGACATTACGAACGTGCAGGTGCAGATCAACACGCAGGTCGAGGCTCTGTCGCCGGTTGAGGTGGAGAGTCGCATCACTTACCCCATCGAAGCCGCCATGGGCGGCTTGCCAAACGTTGAGCAGGTGCGCTCACTGTCGCGCTATGGCCTGTCGCAGGTCACCATCATTTTTGAAGACGGCACCGACATCTATTGGGCACGGCAGCTCGTCGGTGAGCGTCTCGCTTCCGCGAAGGAAAGTCTTCCGCCTGGCCTCGCTGATCCCCAGATGGGCCCCATAGCGACTGGCCTCGGTGAAATCTACATGTGGACCGTCGAGGCCACCCCTGAAGCACGCAAACCCGATGGTAAGCCCTACGAGCTGACCGATCTCCGAGCGCTACAAGATTGGGTGGTGCGACCGCAACTGCGCACCGTGCCTGGCGTGACCGAGGTCAACTCCATCGGCGGGTTCGAGCGCATCTATCAGGTCGCGCCCGATCCCGCCCGCCTCTTGGGCTATGGGCTCTCTTTCAGGGATGTGCTGGAGGCATTGGGCGCGAACAATTCGAACGCGGGCGGCGGCTATATCGAACACCGTGGAGAGCAGTACCTCATCCGCTCCACCGGTCTCGTTCGTGGTGAGAACGATATCCGCGACATCGTGGTCGGGCAACATGACGCCGTCCCGATCCGTATCCAAGACGTTGCTGATGTGGGCATCGGCAGCGATCTCCGCACAGGCGCGGCAACCAGAGACGGCAAAGAGGTCGTGATCGGCACCGCGATTATGCTGCTCGGTGGCAACAGTCGCGAGGTCTCGCAGCGAGTCGACGCCCGCATGCAGACAGTCAATAAG
>JBDKJZ010000376.1:0-5964 GCA_039796375.1 Pseudomonadota bacterium | reverse complement strand
TGACCATCACCCAGGCAGGGTTTGACTTAGGGTTCAACGCACCCGAGAACATTAAGCAGGTAGCGCAGAACGCGCAGGTCAAGATCGACGACTTCTTGGTGGAGAGCCCAACCAACCAGGTGTCCCAGGCAATTCAGGGTGTCACGATCGCGCTCAAGGAGAAGACCACCGCGCCCTTCGAAGTCACGATCGCATCGGACCCCGACGCTCTTGGAAAAAAGTTGCAGGGGTTTGTCGACGCGTACAACAAGGTCGTCGACAAACTGCACGCTACCGCTGGCTTCGGGGACAAGAAGGCGACCAACCCCATGTTGGCCGGCGACTCGACCCTGCGCGGGGTCGGTAGCCGGCTATCCCAGACCTTGGGCACCACCTTCGGCACCGGCCTTCGTAATTCGCTCGCTTCTGTCGGAGTGCAGCTGAACACCAACGGCACACTGAAGCTTGACGCGACCAAGCTCGCGAAAGCCCAAACCGAAGATCCGAAGTCGCTCGAGACCATCCTGGCCGGCGACGGAAGCACCAAAGGTGTGATGGACCTCGTGCGCGAGCTTGCCCACAGCCTCACCGATCCGACCTCAGGGGCTCTGAATATTCGCAAAGACGGGCTAGACGCCCGAGCAAAGGGCTTCAGCGACCAAATCGCACGAGAAGAGGAGCGCTTGGTCTCGATGGAAGCGCGCCTGCGCAAGACCTTCAGCAGCATGGACACCTACGTCTCGGGGCAAAATGCCCAATCGTCGTTTCTACAATCGAACTTTCGATAATCGGCCGTTAGCAAGGAATAGATGATTAGCTCAGCCGTCGATCGCTACAAGCAGGTTCAGCAGAACACCCTGACCCCAGGAGAGCTCCTCCTGGCGTTGTACGATGGGCTGTTTCGTTTTCTCAACGGCGCCAAGGTATGCTTCGAAAACAATCAGAAGCCTCGGGGGCGGGAACTCTTGTGTAAGGCTCACGCGGTGATCTCCGAGCTGTACCTAGCGCTCGACTACAAGCACAACCCTGACCTCTGCGCGAACCTCGCTAGCGTCTACGACTTTTCGATGAGCCGCATCACTGAGGCGAACCGCGATGCCGACCCTGAAGGGATCACGGAGGTACTGAGAGTCCTCTCACCGCTCCGCGAAGCGTGGCAACAAGCAGTGCCTGAGGCTCACAAGGACAACGCTAACAAGGCCAAAGCGCGGACCACTGAGGGACGATGACCGTACTTGCCATCCAAGAAGCCAGGCTCTCAGACAGCTCGCCCCGCACACAGAATCTCCTGCGCCGCAGACCGCGCTACGCGCCCGTAGGCGGAGCTCGAACATTTGCTGTTAGTTTCGGCACTGAAGAGCCGTGTTTCATCGAACAGGGTCGCGAACGGAGCTACCCGGGGCTGACCAGCTCCGCGCCGTCTACTCGCAGCCTCTACGCCGGATTCGCCGCCTGGCTGCCCCAGGAAACGCGCATCTGGGACGTCGGCTGCGGCAGCGGTTCTGGAACGCGGTTGCTCACCGAGCGCGGTCATCAAGCGGTGGGCATCGACGTGGACGAGACCGCCCTCTGTTTCGCGAGGCTCGCCGTCCCCGATGGAGACTTCCGCCAACTCTCTAGCGACACGCTGAAGTCCGAACCCCAGCCAGATGTGGTGGTGTTGGTGGACGTCCTGGGTTTCTGTGAAGAGCCCCGGAGGCTGCTTTGGCAGCTGCGGCAGCTCGCTCCTCAGGCGAGACTCTTGCTCGCTGAGCCGCGCGCCACTCCCGGTCAATCGTTAGTAGCTCCTCAGCGACAAGCTTTTTCACTTGGCAGTCTCAAGCAAGCGCTCCTGCGCGCTGGCTACCGAATTGAGGACTCCACGACTAGCGGTACGTTCATCGTGCTCTCCGCAACGCCCGCGGATCTCTCAGCGGGGCGGGCCTTCGATCGAGCTTTTCGTGCTCGGTCCAATCGAGCGTTCGACAGAGCGACGGAAGCGCTGGAGCCTCTTGCGCTTCAGGCCCATAGCGAGATCTCCCGGGAAGTACACTTGGAGCTCGCCGAGCTGTACTCGGAGCGAATGGACGGAGAGCAAGCCTCAGCTAACTACCTGAGCGTCCTGAAGGCGGATGGCAACGACGCAGAGGCGCTGTCCGGCTTGGCTCAGCTCACCCTCGCCAACGGCAATCCACAAGACGCGCTTGGCCTGGCGCTCCGCGCCGTCGAACTCGATCCAAGCTCGGCTAGTGCAGCGTGTTCGCTCGGCCTTGCCGCCGAGCGGTTCTCAACTGGGGACGCCCTTCGCGCCTGGCAGCTGGCTGCAAATTTGGCTCCCGCCGAGCCGTTGACCCTGACCCGGCTAGCCGAGCTAGCGAGCGCAGTTGGACACACAGAGCTAGCGATATGCGCTCTTGAACGCTTGAGGCTCTACCATGCCGACCAAAGTGTTGACTTCTATGTGACGCTGGCGTGGTTGCTGCTCGGCGTGGGACGCACCCAGGACGCCAAACTTGAAGCCAAAGTCGCCTACGCTCTAGCGCCAGAGAGCCCCGAGGTTCAGCAGCTACAAGACCGCTTCCGCGAGCTCAGCGCTTAAGTCGGCTGGCACTATCGCGGGATCCAAGAGGGCCCGGAACCGGCACTAGCCGGTTGCTGCGCGGTGGCTCTTGGCGGAGCGAGATTGTAAGCGGACCGGCATACGCACGCTTCACGGCGATTCCATACTCAACGGGCAATTGGGGCCTCCGCTGGGCGCGTGACACTGAGCTCAGCGCAGTCGAATAGCCGAGCGCCATAGAAGTCACAGCCCGAGATGGGGAATGACGTCCTGCATAGCAGAGACCGGGCCTACTTAACCTTGACGCGAAACTGCGAGAGGCGATGCTTGGCAAGCAAATCCTGAAGGGCCAGCTCGATCATCGAAACCTGAGAGACGCCGAGGGCATCAGCGAAGCGAGCCGCCGTGCCAGGTTGCAGCACGAGCTTACCGTCGTTTTCCACCTTGGCGACACGCGAAGGTAACATCCCCGCGGTCTTGGCTAGCTGACGCACACTGACACCTTGGGCGTAGCGAAGCCGCGCGACTTCTTCTCCGGCGCGAGGACGCTTCTTGCCGGGGCCGTCACTGAGCTTCACTGCATACTCAAGCTCAGCTCGCGCCATCAGCGACTGAAGGACCGAGGCCACTAGTTTCTTGTGATCGAGCTTGAGGCACTGCGCCAGACGAGCCGTCTTCCCAAAGCCGAGCAGTTCGCTACCGCGCTCGATTCGCGAGATACGGGAAACGGTTGTCCGAGTTGCACGGGCGAGATCCAACTGGGTCAGGCCACGAGCGTCACGGGCGCGGCGAACGAGGGTGTCGAGGGTATCAATCACGTTAGTTACTCCAATGCGGCGAATAGCACGCGACCAGGTAGTCGATTTGGGTCGAAAATTCAAAATTCGGGAAAGTCGAGCAAACTAACTAAACTTCGTCACGCGATCCTGGCAGGAACCGCGCAAGAACGTGCCAAAAATGCGCTCGAGCGCGACCCCCGTGAGGAAGCCGCGCTCGATAGTTTCAGGAGGCTGAGCAGCTTAGAGGCTGTAGTACATCTGAAATTCGACCGGATGGGGCGACTGACGCAGTTTCGTTACTTCTTCCATCTTCAGATCGATGTAGGCCTCGATCATGTCGGTGGAGAACACGCCGTCCCTTGTGAGGAACTCGTGATCCGCCTTGAGCGCATCAAGAGCGACGTCTAGCGACGGAGCCACGGTGAGCAGCTTCGCTTCTTCAGCCGGTGACAGACTGTAGAGATCGAAGTCCATGGGTTTGCCCGGATCGATCTTGTTCTGGATCCCATCGAGACCCGCCATCATCATCGCGGTGAAAGCCAAGTAGGGGTTTGCCGTCGAGTCTGGGAAGCGCACCTCGATACGAGCCGCCTTCGGATTGCTCACCCATGGGATACGGATAGACGCCGAGCGGTTGCGCGCCGAGTAGGCCAGGATGGTCGGGGCTTCATAGCCGGGCACCAGGCGCTTGTAGCTGTTGGTGCTGGGATTGGTCAGAGCGTTCAGAGCGCGTGCGTGCTTGATGATCCCACCGATGTACCAAATGGCTTCCTGCGACAGCCCTGCATACACGTCGCCGGACATGACAGCTCGGCCGTCCTTCTGCAGTGACTGGTGCACGTGCATGCCGTTACCGTTGTCACCGACCATCGGCTTGGGCATGAACGTCGCGCTCTTGCCCCACTGGTGAGCCACGTTGAGGACGCAGTACTTGAGCATCATCACTTCGTCGGCCTTCTGAATCAGGCCTCCACCGCGGACGCCGATTTCGCCCTGACCTGCGGTCGCCACTTCGTGGTGATGCACCTCGACCACGAGGCCCATCGCCTCGAGCGCGTTGCACATCGCCGAACGAATGTCTTGCTGTGAGTCCACCGGAGGAACCGGGAAGTACCCGCCCTTGACTCCCGGGCGATGACCCTTGTTGCCACCTTCGTAGTCAATTCCCGAAGACCAAGCGGCCTCAATCGAGTCGATCGAGTAGTGGGCGCCACTGATGTCGGCGCTGTAGGTCACTCCGTCGAAGATAAAGAACTCGTTCTCGGGGCCGAAGGTCGCACCATCCGCAATTCCGGTGCTCTTTAGGTACTCGAGCCCACGCTTAGCAATAGAGCGCGGATCGCGATCGTAGCCCGCCATGGTCTCGGGCTCCACCACGTCGCACGTGATGAGCAGCGTCGAGTCCTTCATGAAAATGTCCTGCTTCGCCGTCGAGGGGTCGGGCATCAGGATCATGTCGGACTTGTCGATGGCTTTCCAGCCGGCGATAGACGAGCCGTCGAACATCTTTCCGGACTTGAACAAGCCCTCATCGGCCTGGTGTGACGGCACCGTCACGTGATGCTCCTTGCCACGGGTATCCGTGAACCGAAGATCAACGTACTTAATGCCCTTTTCCGAAATCAGCTTGAGAACATCCGCTGCAGTCATCCTGTCTCCTTATAAACGTTCGATCTGTAATTCTAACAGTGCTTGGTCAGGCCACCCGGTGAGCCCTCCTGCCCCACGTCCGGGAAAGAGGTCTCTGCAGGGGGTCATCTAGTCGAAACTCACCGCTCTTTCGACCGGTCTTGGCGGTCTATAGGGCCCTGTGTTTCGCGCGCGTGTCGTACTCGTTACTGAGTCAAATTGCCATCGTTGTCGGGCGCCATGGTTATTTAACTATCGCTGCAGCAGCCAGAAAGTTCGTGCTCGTGCTACGTCCAACCCCCTGGCCGCCATGAATCAGTCTTTCGCCGAAGTCGTCCAGCCCTATTCCGCCGTGTTCTTCGACGCGTACGGCGTGCTCAAGCAAAGCACTGGCGTTCTCGAAGGGGTGCACGACGCCCTCGCCTGGCTCGTCCGGAGTGGCAAGGACGTCTATGTGATCACCAACGACGCTTCGAAGTCCCCCGCCGCGATGGCGGACGCCCTGGCGCACCCCACCCATGGGAAGCTGATCCCGGAAAGCAAGTTCATCTCTTCGGGGCTGCTCGCGAAGGACTTCTTGCGGAACAAGGTCCGCGCAGGCAAGGTCGCCTATCTCGGCAAGCCCGCCGCAGCTTTCTACATTGAGGCCGCGGGTCTCGAGGCGATCCCTGTTTCCAAGTGCAGGGTAGAGGACGACCCGAAGGCGCTAGTGCTCTTGGATGACGAGGGATTCGACTGGTTCAGCGACCTGAATCGCTCGATAAACCTGCTTCGAAGAGTCAACATCCCCGCCATCGTGGCCAACGCGGACACTGCGTATCCGGTCGACGGAGTCAACATTGGCGTCGCGGTCGGCAGCCTGGCCACATTGATTGAAAACATCGTCGGCAAGACGTTCATCCGATTCGGCAAACCGGACACCATGATGTACTCGCACGCCTTCGCGTGTGCTCATGCGAACAACCCACAGCTCACCAAGAGTGATTGCTTGATGGTAGGTGACACGTTGCACACCGACATTCTTGGCGCCAACACCTT
>JBDKJZ010000375.1:0-5969 GCA_039796375.1 Pseudomonadota bacterium | reverse complement strand
ACAGTAAGACGCGCAAACAGTTCGGCAAACCGATCGCTAGCTTCCAGTTGAGTCAGCAGAAGCTGGTGCACATGCACAACGAGATCTGCAAGGGGCTGCTGCTGGCGTTGCACATGGGCCGACTGAAAGACGCGGGGACGTTGACCCCCACCCAAATTTCCCTACTCAAGCGGGACAACGTCGCGTTGGCGCTGGACGCGGCCCGCGCTGCCCGATCCATGCTGGGCGCGAATGGCATTTCCGGGGAGTATCCGGTGATGCGCCATCTGTGTAACCTAGAGTCCGTGTACACCTACGAGGGCACGCACGAGGTGCACACCCTAGCCATAGGGCGGGCACTGACCGGGCTTAGCGCTTTCGAATAGGTAACCTAGCGTAGCCGGCCATAGCCGAACTCCTGGCGGGAGAGCAGTCACACGCCTGGCCAGGAGCCTGGACTATCTTAGCGCGCGCTTAGCTCGTGGACGAGTTCGCGGCAGTAGCGAACGTTTTCGGGTGGGATATGGGGCATGATGCCGTGCCCCAAGTTGAAGATGTGTCCCGGCTCAGGTCCGGCCATATCCAACACCTCCTGAACGCGCAGCTTCAGGAGGTCCCTCGGTGCATCCAAGAGGTGCGGATCGAGGTTGCCCTGAACCGCCACACCCGGTCCCAAGCGTCGACGCGCCTGATCGAGGGGTGTTCGCCAGTCAACTCCGATCACCGATCCCCCGGTATCACGCTGCAGCTCAAGCAGCGTGGACGTCCCGGTCCCGAAATGAATAACCGGCACGCCAGTGTCCTTAAGGTCATCGAAGACTGGACGCAGGTGGGGCTGGATGAAGGTGACGTAGTCGGTCGGCGACAGATCGCCCACCCACGAATCAAAGATTTGAACAGCCTGAGCCCCGGCGTCGATCTGCGCTCGAAGGTACAAACGAATCACCTCGGCGAGCTTGTCCATGAGCTGGCCCCAAAGGACCGGCTCCTTGTACATCATCGCCTTGGTCCGCACGTAGTTGCTGCTCTTGCCGCCTTCGATCAAGTAGCTAGCCAAAGTAAACGGTGCCCCGGCGAATCCGATCAGAGGCGTCTTGCCGTCCAGTTCGCGCCGAATCAAGCGAATAGCCTGCATCACGTGGCCGAGGCTCTCGTTCGGATCGATGATCCGCAACTTGTCGACCGCGGCCTTGTCGCGCACCGGGTTGTGAACGACTGGACCTTCGCCCTTAGCGAACTCAAACGGGGCTCCCATTGGCTCTAGCGGCAACAGGATGTCTGCAAACAGGATCGCCGCATCCACCTGATGAGCGATAATCGGCTGGAGCGTGACTTCGCACGCGACCTCGGGACGCGCGCAGATCTCAAGCAGGGTGTGCTTTTCACGAATGGCCATGTACTCGGGCATGTACCTGCCCGCTTGACGCATGAACCAAACTGGAGTGCGGTCTACCGGTTCACGCCGGCAGGCCCGTAGAAAACGATCCCACATTGTTCTTGGAACTTCCCTGGACTCGGTTCAGGAACCTTGGCTTGGTTTGCCAATGGTATCCATCGGGGTTAGCTGCGGTTTCCCGGAGCCGTGCGGCGCAGCTTCGCCAGCCGCCTGGCGCTGCTGCATCTCGTACTTGGACGGGCACTTGGCAAAAATCTGGGTCGCCTCCAGGTGAACTCCACCAGCCGCCAGCTTGCCCTCGGCCGTCACCTCGACGTCCATTCCCTTGACGTCGCGAAAAGTGTCGGGGATGATGCAGGACTGGTAGCGGACATCCAATGGAGCCGAGTCGGCCTGACCAAGTGTGCGCATCTTGAACCGGAACTCGCACGGATCATCCCGCTTCTGAAGGGTGCCGTGCACCAAGATCCCCTGCACGCGCAGCTTGCGGCTCTCGAGCTCGGTTTTAGCCGACAGCACTTCCCCAACAGTCTTGGCATAGGTCGCGTCTTCCATCCCGTTAAAGACGAAAAACAGCACGGCTGCAGAGGCGCCCAGAAGCCCAAGCACTAGGCCAAGATTCCGACGTCCCCCCGATCCCGAGTCTTCGTCTCCGCGCCGCAGGACTGGTGATTCCAGCTGGGCATCGACTGGGGCATGCGGCGCCGCAGCCTTGGGAGCGCTCGCTTCGTGGGCCGAAGTTTCGGATTCCTCAACCGCTTGCCTCAGTTCGTCATCGATACTCATGGGGGTCCTCAGGTTAGCGGCCAGACCGATGACAATCCAGGTGTATTCCCGAGACGATTTGATTGGCCTGCACCTGAGCGAGGATTGCACTCGTACTCCAACGTTCCGACGGAGTCCGCACGGGCGACGCAACTGGCGCAATCAGGCCCCGATATTCGAGCCTGTGCACTGGACACTCCTGCTCCGACTCGGACCAATCCTGGCCCTGCTATCCGTTGCCTTGTCGACAGGTGGGGTCGCTGCAGAGCCCGAGTCGTCCCAGGCGCTGTCCGCACCGTACGCCGCTTGGCACGGAAGACTGGGCGAGCCAGCACGGCTGCCCGAAACTGTAGACCCCGGGCCGGTGCTCCCCGGCCGAGAATTGAGCCGCCGGGCGTACGAGCTCGGGTTGAGCGCACACTTCGCCCAGAAGCTCTGCCCGACTTGGGTCGACGCCTGCGACAACACGCCGGGCGTCGGATTTCAGGCCGAAGCGCTGCAGCGGGCGAATCCCCTGTTCGCGTGGGGGATACAGGGCACGCTCGGCGGGTTCGACGAACGCCTTCGGAGCCGCGACCTCAACCTGTCGCTCAGAGGGCGGGGCGCGTACGTGTTACTCGTGGGGCGCGTCGCGGCACTGACTTCGGGGCCATTCGACCCCTACATCCAAGCGGGCTTCGGTGGCGGCAGTCTTGCACTGCAGGGCGAGGTGTCCAGCGGACAGGAACCCGGCACGAACCGCGCGCAAATCCGGCAGCGTACGCTCGCTCCCGTCTACCAAGCGTCCGCCGGACTCGACTTTCACGTCAGCGGGGCTCTCAAGGTGGGTGGCGTCTTCAGCTGGACCCACTGGCTACTCAGCGACTTCGAGCGCTGCACTTCGGTCGCTTTCGGCGTGTGCAGCGGGCCGGAACCCGGCCGCTTCGATCTCACAAACGCGGTGTGGAGCCTCGGCGTTCGCAGCAGCGTCGTGTTCGGTCAAAGCCTGTAGCCCGCGCCCCCGAGATTCTATAGACCGGGGTAGATGTACGCCCTCGACCCGATACTGCTCGACCGGGAGCTGGCTCATGCCGCCTCTACGAGCCTGGCTTGGAGGCGCAGGCTGCGCGTAAACCCGGACCACGAGGATAACCCGCTGTCTCCCCTGCGACGGCACTTGACGCAGGTCCGATTCGAGATGGTGTCAGCGCTTGAAGACTATGATCCGCTGCGGGTACCGCTGCGGCGCTGGATCTTCCGCCTCGCCGAAGAACGCATCAATCACTACTGGCTGACGCTCTGGCATCTGCAGCGCTACGCGCAGCTTCACTACGTGGAAGAGCCGGCTCGCGCGCAGCACACAGTCGACGAGCTGCTCAAGAAGACGCTCACCGACGAGCGGCTACGCGAAGCTTGGGCGAAGGCCCTGCTTGAGCACACTCAACCGAGCTCTGAAACGTTCACTACGCTCGCTCAACGGCGCTTTGAGATCGGTCGCCGTCTGGGGTTCGAGTCACCCGACGAGCTGGAGTTACCGGCATCGAAGGCCCTGCTATCGCAAGCGGCAGACGACTGGCTGGAACGGACCGCGCCCCTAGCGGAGGAGTTCCGCCGAGAAGAGGTCTCGGGCTGGGTGGGCTGTGCCCTGGGTCACGAAGCGGCCTCCGGGTTTCCCGCCGCGTTGAAGGAACACAGCTTGGCGCAGTGGTTTCGCGGCACACGGCTGCTCGAAGGGCTTGAGCTGAATACGGACCCATTGCCGAACGGAGTCGCCGCGTCGAGTTATCTCCGCGGACTAGAAATTCTGGGCCGCGGTCTCCGCGAAGCCGGGTCACCCCAAGACCTGCCTTTCTGCGTTGGCCACGACCCCTATCAGCTAGAGAGCCATTCGCTCGGCGCGCTGTTCGCAGGCCTGTTGCTCAGTGGGCCGTTCTTGGAGCGCAATCTGCAGCTGAACAAAAAACTCTGCAAAGACCACCTGAGAACACTCGCGCGGGTCGTCTTGCTGGAGAGCCGTTCGCGCGCACTAAAAATCAAACTGCGCTGGGAGAGCCAACAGGGCTCGGTCGCGCTGCTCTCGACCTTCACGGAACTCGTCCACGTGCACCTAGGGGTTCGCCTGGCGGCGGACAGCTGCGGAACACTACTGCGTCAGGAGGTCGATGACCCGCAGCGGTTCTGCGCTCTGCTTCTAGGTCGGGCCAAGTTCGAAAGCCTCACCGAAACCCACGATGATGACTGGTTTCGGAACCCACGTGCCATCGACCAAATTCGCTCGGACCTGAAGACGCCGCCCGCAACTCAGGTTTCCGAAATCGAGCTCAAAGACGGCGCCGACCGCCTAGCTTTGCAGCTGTGTTTGTTGCTCCAGTGAGCGGCGCGCGTACAAGAGTGACTGAAACGAAAGCCGGGGCGTGGCTACATCCCGCCAAGCGCGCCTGCCACGTCCGCGTGGTACTTGAAACCGAAGACGATGGTCAGCGACTTCGGCCCCTGGACGATAGTGCGTAAGCTCGCGTCGATCGAAAACTCGCGCGTCAAGTAACCGAGCCCACCGCTTACCGCATGGGTTCCTTCACCTTCAACATAGGTGTAGCCTCCGCGCACAGGGAACTCATCACCCAGGAGCACTTCAAGCCCCCCCATCGCTCGAAGCTGCGCTTCGTCATAGCTGGAGAAGTCATTCACTGCGTCGGCTTCGATCGAGAAGTTCTCACTACCATAACCGAATCCGCCACCTAACATCAGGGGCAACAACCCGTGGCCGCTGTCGGTCAAGTTCTGGCCAACTGCGGAGACCGCGAACTCCGGAGACAACTTGAACGTCAAGCCAGCGTCGAAGGTCAAGTCGGCGAGGATCTCCTTGTTCTCGAGTCCCCCCGCGGCAGCACTGGGACGTAAACCGTCGGGACGCGGGTAGCCGTTTTGCGCCAAGCTCAAGTAGCGCAGCGCGCCCCCAAAAAAGAACTGGTCCGACAACGGCGCGGCTAATCCAAAACGAAAATCAAAGCCACTGCGGTCGATGCCATCCTGATCCTGCTTGTTCCAAACGGCTCCGACTCCGCCGGCGATGCGCTGCTTGTTCACCACAGAGTCCACCGCTGCTGCGCCGTAAGACTGCCGACGCGCCTGTGGCCAAATCTGTGCGAAGCCCGACAGATGATACACGCGGGCGACCGCCATATTCGCGGGATTCAAATACAACGCATCACTCGAGTTGCTCAGCGCGCGAACTGCGCCGCCCATCGCGGTCGAACGCGGGGTTTCCATCTCGCCAGCGTTGTATCCGATCTCTGGAGGCAACGTGCTCGGTACGGCGTTCGCTGAAGCGCTATAGCCCACGCTACATAGCAACGCACTCAAGAGGTGCCGCACCCGTCGGCTTGGATTTATCAAGGACATTGCTTACGTTGTCAGCCACGGTCTCGCCTGAGCCGCGGTTATGGGTTTGTGCCACTACCCGTTGCGGAGACTGGGGGGCAACAAATTCGCAGCATTCCGGTGTGCACGCTGACGAATTCGCGGATTCCCCGCAGCCCCACCGCAGCGACCCAAACACAAGCACATTTTGAAAGGCGGAGTCGTTGTTGCGGCTGGCAGGACCGGACCAATGGTCATCGAAATATATTCGCGGCTTTTGTCGCAGGATCGAAGATCGCGCAAAATCGAGCATTGAACGGCAGCCCTGAGCGATGGTACCAATCAGCGGTTGTCACGAGGTGTGGCAGCTTTTGCTTCTGACTCGCTTCCTTCTCCTCGGTAGTTTCTGCTCCACACGCACTCGGTGACGGCGACAACGCTTCACGATTCGGCTGTGTGGTTTCAAGTCCGCGGGTCACGCACCTCACTT
>JBDKJZ010000374.1:0-5993 GCA_039796375.1 Pseudomonadota bacterium | reverse complement strand
CTCGGTCACGGCCTCACGCATGCCGTTTGATGTTTTTCCCGATCTCACGGCGCCGACCGTGACTGTCGTCACAGAAGGCCATGGTATGGCCCCGGAAGAGCTCGAGGCGCGGGTGACTCTGCCGATCGAGTCGTCATTGAACGGCGCACCCGGCGTACGACGGGTCCGCTCGGCCACGGGCGTCGGCATCTCCGTCATCTACGCCGAGTTTGACTGGGGCACGGACGTCCTCCAGGCGCGCCAGATCGTCAGCGAAAAGCTGCAGTTGGTGCGTGAGTCGCTCCCGGCTGAGGTGGAGCCGCCGATCCTGACACCCGTCTCGTCAATCATGGGCGAGATACTCTTCTTAGGGGTGACTACCGACAGCGCGACGTCAATGGAGGCGCGCACCTTCGCGGACTTCACCCTCAGGCGGCGGCTCTTGGCTGTCCCGGGGGTCTCACAGGTGCTGGTGACCGGTGGCGACCGAAGGCAATTCGAAGTCGCCCTAAAGCCCGAGCGACTCGCCGCTTACCAACTGACGGTCGGCGAAGTCGTCCAGGCCCTAGAACAAACCAACACCAGCGTCTCTGCCGGCTTCATCAATGAGGGCGGCCAGGAGTACCTCGTGCACGGCGCTGGCCGCGTGCGCACGCCGGAAGATGTCGGAAATGCGCTGGTGGTTCAGCGCGGGGACGAACCCGTGCTCGTCCGACACCTAGGAGACGTTCGGGTAGGCGCAGCCCTTCGGCGCGGCGAGGGCTCTTACGGAGCGCAGCCCGCCGTGGTCGTCGGGATCCAGAAGCAGCCAGGCAGCAATACACTCGAGGTCACGGCGCGTATCGACCGGGAGCTCGATGAAATGTCACGAACCTTGCCCGCAGGGCTACGCCTCCAGCGCGACGTCTTTCGGCAGGCGGACTTCATCGAGGTCGCTGTGAACAACGTGCTGTCGGTGCTGCGCGACGGCGTCTTGATCGTGCTCTTGATAGTATTCGCTTTCCTGGCGAGCGGTCGCGCGAGCGCGATCACCATCGTGGCTATCCCGCTTTCACTAGTGACAGCGGTGTTCGCGCTCTCAGCTTTCGGGGCAACCTTGAACACGATGACGCTCGGTGGGATGGCGATCGCCGTCGGCGAGTTGGTCGACGACGCGGTCATCGACGTGGAGAACGTGCTGCGCCGCCTGCGCCAGAACGCCGCCCTGCCTACGAGCGAAAGGCGACCCGCGCTGCAGGTAGTGCTCGCAGCTAGCCGCGAGATCCGGAGCAGCATCGTGTTCGCGACGCTGGTGGTCGTACTCGTGTTCCTGCCGTTGTTCTTCCTATCAGGGGTAGAAGGGCGGCTGCTGGCGCCGCTGGGCATCGCCTACGTCGTGTCGCTGACGGCTTCCCTGTTCGTCGCGGTGACGGTGACGCCGGTGCTCTGCTCATTCCTCCTGCCTGGGTCAAAAGCCGTATCGCGAGTCCATGAGCCGCGCTTGGCCGCGTGGCTCAGGCGGCAGTACGTACCGATGCTCAAGCAGGTGATTCGCCGCTGGAAGCTCGTCGCGGCTACCTCGTTCGCGCTGCTCGGCATCGCCGGCATAGCGCTCGCGTTCGCGGGCCGCTCGTTCCTCCCAGAGTTTCGCGAGGGCACGCTGACCATCGCGGCGGTCACTCTACCCGGCACTTCGCTCGAGGAGTCTGACGCGATGGGCCGCCGAGTGGAGCAGCTCTTGCTTCGCCATCCAGAGGTCGTCTCTGTGGCGCGGCGCACAGGACGAGGCGAGATGGATGAACACGCCCAGGGCGCCAACGCCGCTGAGCTGGACGTCACGCTACGCGAGACTTCGCTGTCCCGTGAAGATTTCCTCGAGGCGCTGCGCCGAGACTTCGCAATGTTGCCGGGAATGAACATCACGATTGGTCAACCCATCGGGCACCGCATCGATCACATGCTGTCCGGCACACGAGCAAACATCGCCGTCAAGGTGTTCGGCGATGATCTCTCGGAGCTCCGTCGCCTGGGGGCCGAGGTCGAAACCGCCATGCGCGCCGTTCCCGGGGTGGTCGACCTGACGCGGGAACAACAAGGCGACATCCCCTTCGTGCGCGTCCGCTTTGATCGCGTGGCGATTGCTCGCTACGGCTTACGCGTAGCTGAAGTCGCCAAAGCGCTTGAGGTCGGCTCCGGAGCCCACGTGGTGTCGCAGGTAATGGAGGGTCAAGCGGCCTTCGATCTCGTGGTGCGAACTGATCCGAGCCGCGTCCAGTCCTTTGAGGACCTACAAGAGTTGTTGATCACCACCCCCAGCGGCGCCCGCCTTCCCCTGCGCGCGCTGGCTCAGGTGGAGCGTGATCGCGGCCCAGGCGAGATCGGGCGAGAAAACGTACAGCGGAAGCAGGTCGTGAGCTGCAACGTGGCAGGGCGGGATGTCGGAGGCGTCGCACGCGACGTCCGCGCAGCCGTCGAGCGCGCGGTGCAACTACCCACGGGTTACCACGTCAGCTATGGTGGCCAGTTTGAAAGCGCCGCGGGAGCCACGCAGACCCTGGGGCTGCTGAGCGTCGTTTGCCTCTTCGGAATGTTGGGACTGCTGTACACGGCGTTTGGTTCAGTCCGCGACGCACTGCTCGTGATGGCTAACCTACCCCTTGCGCTGATCGGTGGCGCGATCGGCGTGTATCTACAGGGCGGCGTGCTCTCGGTGGCGTCGTTAGTCGGTTTTATCACGCTGTTCGGCATCGCGACGCGTAACGGCATCATGCTCGTCTCGCACATTCGGCATCTCGTCCAAGACGAAGGAGTCGTCGATCTCACCGAGGCGGTGCTGCGCGGCGCACAAGAGAGACTCATCCCGATCCTGATGACGGCTCTTGCCGCCGGTCTCGGGCTCGTGCCGCTGGCTTTGTCGGGCGGCAAGCCCGGCAGCGAGATCCAAGCTCCTATGGCGGTGGTCATCCTCTGCGGCTTGCTCACCTCGACCGCGCTCAACATGTTCGTCGTCCCGGCGCTCTATCGTCAGTTTGGTGAGCTCACACGCCGGTCGGCGGAACCCGCGGCGCAGGGAGTCCCCACTGGGGCGTGAGCTGACTGACGTCAGTGCAGCGTGAGCTGCCCGACGCTAGAGAGGTGGGGTAGCTGGTGAAAGGCTGCACCAGCTACCCCACCAAATTAGCCCCTTGAGGTATCTCCGCCATGCGCAGCTTGAGAACGATGCCCGACGCGAAGCGGACGTCTTCAGTAGCGTGCTGGCGCGATAGGTTTGATGGGAGCGCGTCGAAACAGCCAACCTTGAAAACACAATGCGCGTCCTCAAACGAATAGTAAAAACCGCGACGCGCCAGCGCAGCTTCACTGGATCTGTCCATTGAACAACTTTCCACTCGAACAGGTCGAAGCGCAGGTCGTTCGACTGCTTCCATGGGAGCGGCTGCGGCTTGATCGCTCTGCATTCACCTCGTCGACGGCCAGTCGCTCAAGGGCGCCCTGAGTTTCGGCAGCGCAGGGCGCAGCGCCCCCTGGGGCGCTGGCAGCGCGTTGATCCGACAGCCTCACATTTCGCTTGGTGTCGGGACTTGCGTTAGTACACCTCGAATTCGTAGATGCGGGCTATGCCATCTACGCCACCACTGACCACGTTCAGTCGTACGTATCTGGCGTTAGTCTGCGGGAAGGCGTGCGCCGTCACGTTCTGGGCATTTCCTGAGGCAGACGCGACGGTCCTCCAGTTCGTGTTGTCGGTACTCACCTCCACCGTATAGGCGATCGTGTTGTAGCCAGTCCGCTCAAACTCAGAGACTTCTGCGTGCTTGATGACGACCCGGTTGAGAGCCTTCGATGATCCGAGATCGACCTTCATCCACTTGGCGCCAGCGACCCTCGAGCACCACTTGTCGACAAAGCCACCATTGATGGTGCCGTTCACCGCCCCAGCGGCCGTTTCACTCGCGGAGCAGGGCTCCGTACTGGTGGTCGGTCGCCTGAGCGCGAGGTTCGTACCCGGGTTTCCGAAAACCTGGAATTCGTAGATGCGCGCAGCCTCCAGCTGGCTATTCACAGGCTTGGTGGCCGTAAGCTTGATGTAGCGGGCTAGCTTTGTAGAGCTCAGGGTATGCGAGGTCACGCCCGCCTTGTTGCCTGTAACGGTAACCACCTTCGTCCACGTCGAGTTGTTCGTGCTGACCCTGATGTCGAAGTCCTTGGTGTTGTACTCGGGATCTTCTCCGCCAGCGCTGGCGTGCTTGATCGTAAACGACTTCACCAGGTAGGACGCGCCCAGGTCGACGTTGATCCACTGGTTGGCCCCGAAGGCGCACCACTTGTCGCTGCCAACCCCGTTCACGGCCTTGTCAGGCTCTTCCCCAAAGCTGCAGCCGTTTCCGCTGGAGGTAACCGGCCGACCTTGAGCGAGGTTCGGGCTCAGAGCCGCCACCGACCCGACATTGATGCGCGCGACGGCCACGAACGGGGAACCGCGTTGGTCGGAGAGGATCCTACCCGACCCCTGTAGGGCGGTCAGGATTCTCGACACCGGGGTGGACGAGCCCATCCGCGATTTCAGTGCGGCCCAAGCACCGGTCACATGAGGTGCGGCAACCGACGTCCCCGCCGTCGTGAGAGTCCCACCGCCAGGGGTGGAGGTGGTGATGAGTTCGCCCGGAGCCAGCAGGGACAGAATGGGTGCACTCTGCGACCACGACGAGATGGTATCGGTCGGCGTTGAGTCAGGGCCGCCATCCATGCTTGAACCCACGCTGATGGCACCCGGCACACATGAGGGCCAGCCGATGCCGGCGGCGAACGACCCGTCCACAACGGCACTATTTCCCGATGCGATGACGGTGGCGATGTTTGCGGAAGCCAGGTTGGCGATGACCTGGTCAAGGGCGCTGCCGCCGCAGGTCGTCAGATTCTTGCCCCCATCGCTGAGACTGAGGTTCACACTCGAGATTGAATAAGTGGACCTGAGGGCGTAGACACGCTCCAGCCCACTCAGGATATCGGACTCGCTCGCCGAGACGCAGGTCCCTACTTGCGGTGGCCTGCAGGCGGTCTTGCTGAATATCTGGACCGCGATGATCTTAGCCCCTGGCGCGACGCCGAACCCACTGGCCGCGACACCAGCGACGTTCGTTCCGTGTTCGCAACCGTTCGCCCCCGTGCAGGGAACAGCAGAGCCAGAGGCCGTCGAGGAAGACGCACCGCCAGGACAAAAGTCAGATGAATAGCACGCCTCGGACACCACGCGCCCCTGGAGCCAGGGGTGGGTACCATCGACCCCCGTGTCTAGGATTGCGACCGTCTGTCCTGTGCCATTGTCACCTGCGGCAGTAAGCACGTCACCACCGATTAACGGGACACTTTCCGCCACGGTGGGGAACACCACGGCGTCTTCGTGAATCGAAGCTACCTCGGGCAGTGACGCCAGTTTCTGCAGAGTCGCAGCGTCCGTTTCTAATGCGAGCCAAGGGGAGAATTCGAATCGCTTGACCTTGGCCATCACGCGCGCGCCAACGACTTGGCCGAGGATTCGGTCCTGATGCCCTTTGATCCGCGTGCGCTGCCCATCAACCTGGGAGGACGTTGTCAGCTGCCCTTCCGGCGCGAACTCGGTGTTCAGCCGCACGAGAACGCGAGCCTTCCCTTCGGAGGTCGCGGTTTTGAGGGCCTGAAGAAACGACGTTTGACTTTCGTATTGTTGTTCGACGACTGTATCCGGTCCATCGCTGCAGGCAGTGGTTAGCCCGAGGCAAGCGGTCGCCCAGAGGGCGGGCCACGAAAAGAGCGATCGACCCATGTAAAGATGTTTCATGAGCTGGAAACCCCCAACCCGATTGGATTGCGCAAGATTTGTTTGCTGAGTGAGAAGAAACGAGCAAACGCCCCCCGCTGCGAATATTTAGGTCGCCCGATTTCGAAAAGTCTTCATCGGTGGTATCGACTCATGCAGCGCGACGCTCCTACTTGAGAGCCCTTCGAATCGAAATATTCCGCGGGAGCAAGGGACCCGTCGCCGCATGCGTGGGCCC
>JBDKJZ010000373.1:0-5996 GCA_039796375.1 Pseudomonadota bacterium | reverse complement strand
AGCGGAACGCCTGCGTATTCGTATGTCTTCATCAAACCCACCTGCGAGCTGAGCTCTCGCTCAGGCACTCCCTCGCGGCCTTTGCGCCCAATCCGCGCACGCTTCTAAGCCGCGAGGGCTGCTGAGTCAATTCGGCGAGTCAGCTCAAGGCGACGGCTGCAGTGGGCGGCCTGCCGTGCAGGGGACGCCAGCTTCCAACTTCAGCCCTGAACCTCCTTCACGTACTCGCGAAGCGCGTCAACGATCTGTTCTTGCCCGCGGAGGTCGTCCCATAGCCGGAGATGCCACTCACCCTCGGCCGTCACGACGAATAGGGACCAACCTGACTCATATGGGAGAAAACTCGAGCCAACAAATGTCCATTCCTCACCGAGTTCGTGGGGGTCACCGTCGTAGTCGACAAAACCCTTGCACACTCGGTACCGCTTGCCGAACTCAAGGTGTGGGCAGCGGTTCTTGGAGCGGGAACTCCAAAAGCCTAGTGGTTTCGGCCCCCACATCAGAGCACGGGACTTTCCCGACGCGGTGGCGCGGGCGGAAGCCCCTTGAATCCGGGCGAGGGCGAGCCCGGCTGGATGGCGGCTGCCCGCCGCCCTAGCCAACCGCGGTCCCCCATGGAACAGGGCCCCGAGCGAACATGGTTCGCTCGGGGCACCTATCTCGCCTACCAGGCCGCGCAAGCGACCGTTCGCCGCTTGCGCGTTCCGGGCCCGGAGCTCATCGCAGTCGGCGTTGGACGCTCACAGTTGTCCCGGGATGCGCGCCAAGGTCTGGAAAGAAACGTACGCGACCTGCTCGGCCGGATGCGCTCTCTCGCTGTCGCCAATGGTGTCCTCGTCGATGCCGAGGCCCAACGCGGTCGTCGTGAACGGATTCGCTCCAACGAGCACCGGCCAGCCGCCGTTCGCACCGTTCATTCCCGCTGAGGAGACCACGGCAAAGGCCGGCGCCTGCGCGAACGGGGTCAGGAACGCGCTCCGGTAGGGTGAGCGCTGCGTCACGCCTTGAACGACGTTCGCCCCCACACCGGCCTCGTAGGCGACACCGCCAAGCGTACCGTGGCCCCGCTCGAACGCGATGTAGCCGAGCGTCTCCGTCGCACGCGCAACAGTGGTGTCCTCCGCTACGTGCTTGCCCATGCGTACGTTACCCGCGACGGGGGGATCCCCGGCTGCGGCGCCGCGCGCCCAGAACACCGACCAACGGGCATCGTTTTCGCTCATCACCTGACCGACCACCACCGGATTCGTGTAGGTCTGCGCCAGCACGACCGAAGGGGCGTTCCAGTCGCCGTCACTCTGAGTGGACGTCGACTGTACCGTGTGCGCTTCGAGTCGCACCCCATCCACGAACCAGTTCCCGGATTCCACCACTAGGCAGTACACGGAGCTGTTCGTCGGCGTGCCGGCTCCAGCAACTTGCAGCCTCACGTTGAAGTTGCTCGCCGTAACTTGTGACACGCGCGGCACCAGCGGCAAGTTGTTGTTAGCGTACCGCGTCGAGCAGACGACCACGGGGGCCGTGTAGCTATTCGCCAAGGTGACTGTCTGCGACGTCGCACCGACGACGGCCGTGACCGCCTCCAGCTTGAACACCGGTCCACACGCAGCGCCTGTGCACGGAGTCGCGCAGGCTTCCGCAGAGTTGGCCCCCACGCCGTCGGCGTTCACTGCCGCGACGACGTAACAGTACTCCTGCCCGTTGGCGAGCCCAGTCTCCGCATGAGCGGTGCCAGTGAGGCCCGAGGCGACGTCCGAATAGGGTCCCCCGCGCAGACCGCGCTTCACTAGGTAGCTGCTGGCGTTGGCGACACCGCTCCACAGCAACGACACTTGCCCGTCTCCAGCTGTCGCGCTCAGCGCAGAGGGCGCCGGTGGAGGCGAGCCCGGTCCCGCGCCGGAAGGAACGAAGGCTAGATCGTTCGTGATCATCAGACGATCGAGCTTGGTCCCGTCTTCGCGGTACGCGACCTTGATCGTGTGGGCGCCTGCCGTCAACGCGAAGGTCAGCTGGGTTAGCGAGCCGTTGTTGTCATGGTGGACGTCATCCCAGGCCCACGTGGTTGCGCGCGGAATGAGGTTCCACTTGGCCCAGGTGCCGTTATCCACCTGAACCCAGAACGAGTCGTCCGAAACGCTCGGAGTAATCGTTCGCCCCCACAACCGAAAGGTGCCCGCGCTGGTTGCGGTGAAGGAGTACGTGGCACGACCGTTGTTTGGTGCAGAGCCTGCGCTGTTGTTTCCCGGAGTCACCTCGAGGAACCTCCCGGCGGAGGCGGTCATGTCGTTCGTCACCCGAAGCGGAGAACTGGGGCTGCCGAGTTCGGCCTCGAACCAGTAGGACTGGAAGGGAGCGGGTACTGTGACGTTGACCGGAGGCGCCGTTTGCACGTTTCCGGCCAAGTCCAGAGCCACCGCTGTCAACACGTGAACACCCGTGCTGGCCGCGGCGGCATTCCAGGTGGCAGTATACGGACTGGTAACATCCACACCCAACGAAACCCCATCCACCAGGAACTCGACCTGCTGGACACCACTGGAAAGGTCAGTCGCGGCGGCATTCACGGTTACCAGTCCACTCACGGTCGCGTTCTGCGCCGGTGCGGTAATGGCCACGACCGGACCGGTGTTGTCTGTAGCCACGGTAATCGTCGACGCCACGCTGTTGCCCAGGATGTCGAAAGCCACGGCGGTCAGCTCGTGGTTCCCGTCACTGAGCAGCCGCGTGTCCCAGTCGGCCGCATAGGGGGCCGTCGTGTCGGAGGACAACAGGGCACCGTCCGCGCGGAACTCCACACGTTCGACGGAACTCGCGTCCGTGGCTACGGCGGCCACCAACGTCGTCCCACGCAACAGGGTACCGGGCGCGGGCGCTGTGATTTCGAGGGTCGGTGCGGTATTGTCCGAGAGCACGGTCACCGTTGGGCTGGTGCTCGTGTTACCCGCAAGATCGCGCGCAACGACTTCCAGATCGTGAGCACCATCCACAAACGAACGGGAATCCCATTCGAACACGAACAGGTCTGCAGACGACGACGCGACGAGCATGCCGTCTACGAGCAGATCCACCGACTGGACGCCGACGTCGTCGCTCGCAGCAGCTTGCACCTGAACCAGGGCTGTCACGAGCGCACCGTCCGCCGGCGAGCTGATGTTGACCACCGGCGGAGTCACATCCGGGGGGTTGTCCACCGTCACGTTCGCGGTCGCGCTATCGGCGGAGTTACCCGCGGCATCGAACGCGCGTGCAATAATCTGGTGGGCCCCTGGCGTGGCAAGCGCCGTGTTCCACTCGACGGCGAAGGGCGCGGCAGCGTCGCTTCCCAAAACTGCTTCGGCGGCAGTTCCTAGATCGACGACGAACTCGACCCGCGCCAGCGCCACGTCGTCCGTCGCGTCCGCGCTCAGCGTTGCGAGCCCCGTCAACACCACCCCGTCCGCTGGCGCCGTGAGCGCAACAGTGGGGGGCGTAACGTCACTGGATCGCACCGCGTACTCCACTGCCAAGCTCGGCAGCAGAGCAGCTTCGTTGTACGAGTACTGAAACGCCACTGACCCAGAGAGATTCTCGAGCCCAACCGTGGCGGACGAGCCCTGCTCCCGCGATCCCTCGAGATCGCGGTACTGAATTCGCACGCTTCCATTCTCCCCAAGCAGGATCTCGAAATCGATACGCCCCTCTCCGGAGAAGAAAGCTGCGCTGCGGTACTCGATCACGAAGTTCCGATTTGGCGCCGTGCCAACCGTGTCGATCCGCACACTCGACGAGGAGTCGATGAAGAGATCATCCCAGAAACCGTAGATCGCTAGATTCGGGGTCACGGGGTTGGGCAGCGAGGAGTTCGAATAGGTCGTATTCAAGGCCTGAAAATTCACATGACCGTTCGTCGAGATGTACGCCGTGGTGTAGCTCCCGCCGTAAAACGGAAACGCGAACGGCAAACTGACCGTCGTGGCATTGTCGTCTCCGCCTAGCGCCAGCACGTTCGCCGCATCGACATAAGCGAGCGGCACTGATCGGCACTGGTAGCCAAAGGCATCCTGCGGGGCCACGAGGTTGAAGTCCTGCACGGTCTCGGTCAGGACGCTGACAGCTCTAGTTTCCCCCCCGATGCAGCGCTCCGGAGCCCCCACGACAAGGGTGTAGTTCCCGATCAGGACCGAAGCGAAGTGGTAACGGCCGTCCACATCCGTAACGGTCGACAGCGGAGAGCCGGAAAGGGTCACCGCGACTCCCGCAACGGGCTGCGCGTTCGCTCGCACGATACCGCTCAGAGTCACCGAGGGAGCGGCTTCCAACGCGAAGTTCACGTTTGTGGTGCCACCTTCCGTCACGTTCTGACCGGTGACGGTCGCGGGAGTGTAGCCGTACCCAGAAGCGGTGACCTCGTAGGTTCCCACTGGGAGCGTCATGGAGAAGTTCCCGGCGGAGTCCGCGACGACCGACCGCATAGAAGGCCCTGTAACGCTCACCGAAGCGCCAGGAATCGCCGCCCCACCTACGGTCGCGACTGCACCGGCTAGAACACCGGTGGGTCCGCGGGGAGACATATCGACCGCCGCAAATGCGTCGACCTTGCCTTCCCCCCAAACGTTGTTGTTCTGCGCCGTGCCGCCACAGGTCGTGTCGTTCGTGTCGACAGCAGTTTGGTTGAGTAGGCTCTCCGTTAACGCGATGTTGCCCAGCAGCGAGGGCGCAGCCGACCACATCAGCGCCACGACGCCGGCCAAGTGCGGCGCCGCCATCGATGTTCCCTGGAAGGACGCATAGCCCCCGCCCGGAATGGAACTTCTTACGTCGACTCCGGGAGCCGCGATGTTCGGCTTCATCACGTCCCCCAACCCGGGTCCGCGACTCGAGAAGTTCGCGATCGTACCGTCGACGGCATACGCGCCAACCGCGTAGCTTTCGGCATAATCACCGGGTGAACCCGCCGTGCTACACGACGAGCCACTGTTGCCGTTCGAAAACACGGGGAAGATGCCCGACGCGATCCAGGCTTGAACGATGGACTGGTAAAAGGGGTCCTCTCCGCCCCCACCCCAAGAATTGTTAACGATGTTGGGACGCAGGTCCGGGCGCGGGTTCTGACCATTGGAGTCGGTCGGAGCGAGCATCCACTGCCCCGCGGCGAGCAGCGACGCTGTGGAGCAGCTGCTCTCCTCACAGCCTTTGGCGGCTATCCACTTGGCGCCAGGAGCGACACCGATGCGATTGTCACCCGCTTCGTCGTTACCGACCATGGTCCCCATCGTGTGGGTACCATGGTCGCTGTTGTCACAGGGTTCGTCTCCTGGGCAGATGTTTGCCGGATCGAACCAGTTGTAGTCGTGATCGAAGGTCCCGCCCAGGTTACCGCGGTACTGCTGAACCAGCGCTGGGTGCTGAAAGTCGACGCCGGTGTCAATGTTGGCGATGACCACGCCCTCACCACGTACTCCGAACGTCTGCCACGCCTCTGGAGCTCGGACCGCGCTCACCCCCCACTCGAGTCCATTGATGGTCGCCTGAGTGGCACCCGGCTTGATCGGGGGCAGTTCGTAGACGCGGTCCGGGTAAACGGCGGCGACAGCGGGATCCGCGGCGATGCTCGCGATCGTCCCCTTGTCTGCAGTCACTTGCAGCGCATTGACGATCCAGAACGATCGCACTTGCGCGTTAGTGCGTGCCAACGTTCCAAGCAAACCAGCCTGACTGCTGGCAGCCGTCGTCCGCAGGCGTCGATGCACTTCCTTGCCGCGCTGAGCCCAGTCGCCGAGGCTCGCCGCTGGCCGCAGATCCGCCTGCTGCTTGAGCAGAACCCAAACCGTCTCCGTCTTGCCTTTGGCACCCGTCGCACTGAGCGCTTCGCCGCTCTGTCGACTCTCTACCGGACCCGGTTCGCTCTGGGTGCAACCCCAGGCGAGTAAAACCACCAGGAACGCGCCCCAAGCGCTTCGCGTATACTTTGTGAGTAGATACATATCAACGTCCTCCCATCATTCGTCTCTTTGCAC
>JBDKJZ010000372.1:0-5999 GCA_039796375.1 Pseudomonadota bacterium | reverse complement strand
GGGCCATCGACGACGTCGCGGGAGCTTTGGTTCGTTTGGACTTGGCGAGTGACGCTCGCTTCCGAGACCTCACCTCCGAGCGATTGTACTCGCGACTGTCGAGCCTGAAACCCCAGTCTGGCAATGACACAAGCGAGCTACCAGATGACGCGACCTTAGTTGTCTTGCAGTGGCAAGGGACAAACTGCACAACCCAGGAGCGCACCATCCCGGCAACCCCGATGGCCGTTCGTGAGTGCGTCGACTGGGCCGTGAGCGCTTCTCCAGCCGAAACTGACGTGGACGCCCTGCGGCTTGGATTGACCGAAGCCTTAACCAACGCCGTCGTCCATGGAGCCCTACAGATCAGCTCTGACGGCCGTGAATCCGACTACGATTCGTATCTTGCGGCGATTGAGTCCAAAGTCAGCGCTCCGGTCGAGCTCTTGCCTCAAGTGCAGGTCGTTCTCACGACCACCGACAGCGCTTTCACTGTGCGCTTGGACTGGCCCGGACTCGCCTGTCCCGTAGAAAAGCGAGCGCCTTCGCCGACAGAGGCCTCAAGCGCCGGATTTGGAATGGCGCTGATCTACTCGTCGTTCGACACCGTGGAGTGGGACGACAGCGGTCGCTGCCTCAAGCTGACCACGCTCCGGCCGCGTTAGCGCAAATCGTGCGAGTGCGACCGCGACCAACAGGTCCCTGTCCGGAGCGCGAGCCCATGAGGTGATCGCGGATCCAAGCGACAGCGAGACGGAACTTAACGTAGACTGCCGGCCTAGACCGCGCACTTGCGCAAGCACAGGAAG
Source organism: Pseudomonadota bacterium (assembly GCA_039796375.1). Classification (GTDB taxonomy): domain Bacteria; phylum Myxococcota_A; class Polyangia; order Polyangiales; family Polyangiaceae; genus SZUA-265. The sequence goes on along the minus strand of JBDKJZ010000372.1, from coordinate 5,211 downwards.
GGTAGATCCAGCACACATGACTTCGCGAATAGCCGCACTCGATCGAGCCCTTTGCAGCTATGGTCCAGCGACTGTGGCAGAGCGCGTCGCTCTCACGAGAATGCGCGACATCGTGGCTGAGGCGCAAGCAACCCACGCCGAGGCGGCGCTCAGCCGAGAGCAATACGCTCCAGGACACTTCACTGCGAGCGCTTTTGTGCTGTCTCCCACCGGAGACCAGTTGCTGCTCATCTACCACTCGAAGCTGCGGCGCTGGCTGCAACCGGGCGGCCATGTCGATACCGACGACGAGGACCTGCTGGCGACCGCGGTTCGAGAGGTCGCCGAGGAAGTGGGGTTGAGCCACCTCTGCACCGAAGCGCCCGGCATCTTTGATATCGACATCCATCGGATCCCAGCCCGTGCCGACGCCCCGGAGCACGAACACTTTGACGTCCGGTTCGCGCTGCGAAGTCAGACGCTCAGAATCCAGGCGGGCAGCGATGCCAGCGCGTGTCGCTGGGTCACAATGGCCGAGTTGAGAACGCTCGACTCTGACGAGTCGGTGCTGCGTGCGGCCCGCAAGCTCTTCTCGGAGTAGTGGTCCCTGAGCCCAGCCCGGTGCCACACAAGTAACGACTCGGCTTCCTTCGGAAGGTCGTCCTCTCTGCGCAACCTAGTAGCTCTTCGGCTCAGTGGAGCCCGTCGCCTTTGGAGTCGGCGCAAAAACGATCACGAACGATTCGCGACCGGTGCGAAAGAGCGTGACCTGGTTGCCTGCTTTTTCAGCGTCGTAGTGCTGAACCCAAGGTAGCGCTCGCCACGTAGCGTTCTCCTTGATGAACTCAGGAACGATCAGGTCGACCGCCAGGTACCGTTCCTGGGTCGCCTCAGCGAGAGTGCGTCCGAAGGAGAACCCCGCCGGGACCGGGTCCCCGTCACCCGCAGCGACGGGCCGAACGTCATTATGAATCGCACCGCCGTAGGCCAACCCAAGTACCGACCCTCCCTTCAGACGGCGTTTCTCCCGGAGACTCAGAAGTGCTTGCTCTGTCTTCAGCGCGATTAGCTCAAGCATCCGGATGACGCCGTCGTCGCCCGCCTTGGCGATAGAACCGTACTCGGCACAATCCGGCTCAAGCAAGTGGGGTACGATTCCCAGAGCCAGCGCACTGACGCCCAGCTGAACGAATCGGTTCTGATTCCCCTGCGCGTGTCTCTCGACGACTGGGGCTTGCGCCTTCCGAGTCGCCTGGACTGCTCCTTCGCACGAGTCCGCGGGTTTGAGCAATTCGACCACCAGATCACTTGCCCCGAAGCTCGCTAGAACTGGCAACAGCTGCTCCGAGAAACGCGTCGTGGTGGGTAGGATGTGCTCAGTACCCAGAAGCGCATGGGCTTCTCCGAAGGCGATCACCTCCGGCTTCAGCTGCAAAAGATCTTTAAGCGCGGTCGCGGCGTTGTCATAGCGGCGACACTCAAGAGCGCCACATGCCGTGCCCTGCCACGTCACTGCCTCAGGACCCGCTAGGGGCGAGGCTGAGCTCCCATTGGATGGGGCACTGGGTGGGTGAGCTGAGGCCAGCTGTGCTCCGTCTCGTCCCGTCGACTCCTTCGAACAAGCCACGTACAACCAGCAAACGAGGAACGCTACGGCTGTGTTCCGGGTGTTCATCTCAGGACTCCATTTCTTCGTCCCAGCCTGGAGGCGGTGGGGGGATCGTGTGTAGGGGCGCGCTGGCCGTCGGCATCGGCGTACGCGAGGTCGGTAAGGTGACGCAGAACATCGCGCCCTTCTTACCGCGATCGATCACTCGCACCGTGCCGCCGTGCAGTTCAACAACCGAGCGGGCTAAGCGGAGGCCGAGAGCGAGCCCGCGATGCACTCGAGTGCCGCGGGTCGCCTTGGGCGCAAGCATCTGCTCCAACTCCTCGGGAGCGTGCTCGGGCTTCGGAACGTCGATGTCGATGCGCATCCGATTTGCAGTTTCCCGCTCCGCGCGGAGCCACATCTTGCCACCCTTGTTGGTTCGCGCGCTGTAGGCCAGGAGCGTCGCGAGTGCACGGGTCACGCGAATTCGGTCAAGCATAAGCGGCGGTATGTTGGGCTCAATTTCGTCGTAGATAGTCAGCGGCAGGTCGGCGGTGAGCTGGGCGGCCTTGGCGAGTGCCTCCTTGTAGAGCAGCCCGAATGGGACCTCCTCACTGACTAGCGATAGCTGCCCCTCCTCCACTCGCGCGGCGTCGAGGATCGTCTCGATTAGCGCAAGGAGCTCCTGCGCCCTTGAGTGGATGGCCTCTAGGCTCTCCCGTTGTCCCCGGGTTAATGGCTCGGAAAAAACCAGCTGAGTGAACCCAAGAATCGAATTGAGCGGTCCCTTCAGGTCATGGCTTACACTGGCAAAGAACATTCCGCGCATGCGCGTCGCGGCAGCGCGGGCGTCAATGGCGGCTTCTTGAGCCTGAGCGAACACGCTGAAGCGGTCCGCCAAGCGCTCAATCCCCTCGAACAGCTCGGCCACCAGGCGCAGGCGGGCGCGCTGGATCACCGCCGCCCCCGTGGCGCCGAGCCCCGGGTTGGTGCCGAGCAGGCGCACGCCGCGGGTCGCGTAGTACAAGTCGGTACTGAGGACGTTACCCAAGAGGAACCCGAGAACCGCAGCCCCCACTGCCGCCAACAGCGACACGATTACTGGCGCGGGGCTCAGCACTTCGACGGTCGACGACGAAAACCGAACCCGTGCGCTGCCCAGCTGCAGCGGTGTTCTCAGCTCGGCGATACCGTCGCTTTCTAGGCTCACGTCGAACGGTGCGTCCGGCGAGGAGAGCTGGGCCGGAAACCCAAGCTCCTCGGCTCGCGCCAAGGCGGCCTGGAGCCCCTTGAGCCGCCCCGGGGACAGTTCAAGCGACGCCCGCGCAAGCACGCGCGCGGACTCCGCGCGGCTACCCTCATCTGCCCGCCGGAGGTGGGCATTGACAATCAGCGTGCACCCGAACGCAGCAAGCACCACGGGCATGGTCATCGCGGCCACCATGCGCCGATTGATGCGCTCGCGGGAACTCCGAGCGCGCTCGCTCTGGGCGATGAGCTTCTGCATCACGCTGCGCGGCGCCAACTCGATCAACTTGAGAAAGTCGTGGCGAATCAGCACGTGAAGCGGAAGGGACGCGGTTGCGAGTATGAGGCTTGCGAGCAGACCGACGGTGATACCTGTCGTCCAGTCCATCAGGGAAGGCCGCAGCGGCGTCACGAATGGCGCTAGCGCCGTGCAATGCGGGATCACCCACCCGCGACTGAACTGCGCGGGCGCCCTAGCGAGCTGCATCATCCGGCTGACGCTGACACGCTTGTGCTTCCCTGACAGGGCTCGAAGTGTCCCGCGCAACCGGGAAATGCGGATCCAGCTCAGTGCAATGGCGACGAGCCCACCAACAATCGTCATGCTCAACAACGAGATACGGACCTGATACCGCAGCGGGTTCCCGAGCAGCAAAAGGAACGGAACACTCCAACTCAATAGCCCAGCTCCACCTAGCGTAAACAGCCCCTGCCATAGAAGAATGCGACGCGAGAGCACTTCGGGTCCGTTCATTCTTTGCCCCGCTTGCTTGAGGGCGGCGCCAGACTGGGGTTCAGCTTAGCCCGAGAGTGTGATTGTCCTTGGACAACCGCAGGCAAGAACACGGTAAACTCTGCTCCGTGCCCGAGCTCACTGCGAATGCGGATCTGTCCGCCGTGCATGTTAACTAGACGGCGCGTAATCGCCAACCCCAGGCCGGTACCCGCGACCCGAGCTCGCGGATCACCGACCTGTGCGAAGTCCTCAAAGATCGCGGCTTGCTCTTTTGCCGCGATACCGGGCCCAGAATCAGTCACCACGATCGCAGTCTGCTCGCCTCGCTGCGAGATCTGAACGGACACGCCTCCTTCGCGTGTAAACTTTAGCGCGTTGCCTACCAGATTGCCTAGCATCTGGTGTACCCTGACCGGATCAGCCCAAACCTCAGCACTCTCACCACTGAGCGTGAGGTACAGCCCCTTCTGAAGAGCGGTAACCCGGTGCTCGCGGATCACGTCGGCTGCGATCGGATAAACATCGTGGAGGGACCTGGCCAGGCTCAGCTCCCCGGATTCCAGGGCGGACAAGTCCAAGATGTCCTTAATCAGGGCTTTCAAGTGAGCGCCACTCATGCTGACCACTTCGAGGTTTTCTCTTGCCTCATCGCTCAGCGGCCCTTCCACTTCCGCAAGCAGCACGTCAGCAAATCCTAGAATCACGTTGAGTGGGGTCTTTAGCTCGTGGCTCAGAGCGGCCAGGAACGCGCTACGGTCACGCTCCATCGACATCGCCATCTTCAGGTCGTCTTCATACGCCTCCTTGGCTTCCCGAAAACGCTCCACGAGTTCGTTGAAGGCATGGGTCATCGCGCCCACCTGATCGACAGTCCGTACCGGAACCACTTCCCCGATCGAGGCCGCGTCCGGTCGAGCCATTTGGACGATCCGGTCCTTCACATACGCGACGTCCGCGTGGACGTCGCGCGCCAACGCATAGGCTACGAGCGCTGCGACGCCAAGCAACACAGCAGTAAAGGCTGCAACCAAACCCACCAGCGAGTCAGTGGCAAGCGAACGGCGCGGAGCAGAGACAAAAGTAACCACGCTAAGCCCGTCCTCCGGCGCGGGGAGCCCGGCTGCGAAGAAGCGCACCCGCCCGAGAGCTGTTTGCGTCTCACCTTCACCTACGATGAGCAGCTGCCTGACTCCGGGCGCGGGGGGCGCTTTGACGCTGCCATCAACCAGTATCCCGCCGCGCGCATCCACCAGCAGTAGCTCAGCACCGGAATGCGTAGCCGCGCGGTCTATCAGGGCACTGCGCTCCGACACACCCGTTTCCGCGACGCGCTCCGCGAGAGTCTTGGCCAAGAGCTTCGCCCTCAGAGCTGCCGCTGAGTCACTTTGCTGTCCGAGCTGCTCAACCCCAATCCAGGTGATGCTCAGCGATGCCGCCAGACCGAATACCAAGACGATCGCAGGAACTAGAACGACGAAGTGTAGACGCGCTTTGGGGAATAGCAGACGCGCAAGCTTAGCCTGCCAGCCCAATGCCAGTTCCAGTGTTCTGCGCTTCAGATCGCTGTAAGCAAGCGACGACAGAATAGTCGACTGCGTTGACCGCTCTCGAGCCGGCTTAGGTTCGACCGAGCCTGGGCTTTGGTTGTTCACATCGG
>JBDKJZ010000371.1:0-6082 GCA_039796375.1 Pseudomonadota bacterium | reverse complement strand
GGGGTCACATCGCCTCCGTGCCGTAGCTGGGCGGGGCACCAGCTGTTCTAAAGGAGTCCTTAGCATGACCAAAATTCGCAATATCCTGGGTTTCAGCGCGCTAGTGCTGGGTGGTTTCTCCGTCGGCGCCTGCGGCGGCGACAAGGTCCCGGGCCCGGAAGGTTTGCCCATCGACAAGCCGAACTTGCCAGGTCAGGTAGACGCGATTGCCAAGCAGTGCGGGCTCGAGTGCAGCGCCAAGGGTGTCCTCGAGGGCAACGCCTCGATCAGCGGTGACGCCAAGATTGACGCATTCTTCGGCTCAGTGGTGAACTTCACCGGCAAAGCTAACCTGATCGCCGACGGCATCAACGGTGAGCTCGCTAACATCGCTGTTTCTTTGGGAATCCCTGGCAACAGCGGCGCCGCCGAAATCAAGGCCGCGCTGGACGCCAAGATCACCGCCAACGTCGAGGGCACACTCAAGATCAAGGCTCAGGCCCCCAAGTGTGAGGTTTCGGCGAAGGCGACGGTCGAAGCCCAAGCCAAGTGTGAAGGCATGGTCACCCCGCCTATGGCGTCAGTGGAGTGTAAAGGCGGATGCCAGGTGGACGCCAAGGTCTCCGCAATGTGCGACGCCAGCGCGACGACCGTATGCCGCGGACAGGCGCCGATGCTGAGCTGTTCCGGAACCTGCAGCGGCAGCTGTGAAGTCGACCTGATGGCCGCTGGGACCTGCGACGGCACCTGCGAAGGCTCGACCGACGCGGGCGGCATGTGCACCGGCAAGTGCAAAACCGAGATGAGCGGCGGCGCGATGTGCACCGGCAAGTGTAAGGGGGAATGTGAATACACGCCGCCTATGGGCGTCATGTGTGAAGCGAACGCCAAGGTCGAGTGTAAAGCAATGGCGGGCGCTTCCGTGATGTGTAACGGCCGCTGCGATGGTGAGGTCACCCCGCCGATGGTCAGCGCCGAATGCCAAGCTTCCGTCAAAGCCGACGCCAGCGTGAACGCTGAGTGCACACCGCCCAAGCTGCACGCTGAGTTCAAGTTCAAGGCGGGCGCAAGCGCGGACGCCAAGGCAGACTTCGAAGCCACCTTAGAGATTTTCATTCAAAGCTACGCCAAGATCTTGGCTCATCTGGAGAACGTCAAGGTACTCGGCGAAGCGGGAGCCTCAATCACGGCGTCGGCTGATGGCGCTATCAAAGCCTCAGTAGACAAGCTAACGGCCGAAGTGAACATCAAGGCTGCTTTCCAGGCAAAGTGCGCCCTGACCCAAATCCCCATGGTCGCGACCGCGATCACTGGCGCTACGACCAAGATGCAAGCCAGCGCGTCAGCTGCCGCAACGTTGACCACCGCGTTCTCAGGTTAACGCTCTTGCCGCCTAGAGCGGCACTCGACGAACGGGCGCAGCTTCAGCTGTGCCCGTTTTCTTTTGTGGGGGTTTCTTGAGCGGACCTGGGCCGAAGCGTTTACGCTGCGCGCGCCATGTCCCGCTCCTTCCCTGCCTTCCGCTCAGTGTTCTCCGCCCTGCTCCTGATTGCGCTTTGGGCAGGCGGCCTCGTTCCTGGGTGTGCGAGTACTCCGGACCCGACGACTGCCAGTCAGGCCACGCCGGCCCCTCAAGAGAAACCCCTCTTCCTTTGGAAGGTCGAAAGCGACAGCGCCACGGTTCACGTGCTGGGCTCGGTTCATGTCGGCAGCCCTGAGCTCTACCCGCTGGATCCGCGGATCGAAGCGGCCTTTGCAGGGAGCGATGTGCTCGTCCTTGAAATCGACATGGACGATGAGGCGATGGCCGACGCCGCGGTTCGCATGACGCAGGTCGCCCTGTTGCCCAAAGGCGAGAACCTGGACGACCACCTGAACGAAGCGACGCGCAAGCTCCTTCATGAAAAGCTGGACCTCCTGCAGATAAACCCAGCGCAAATCCAGATGTTCAAGCCGTGGTTTGCCGCAATGATGATCACCATGCGTGAAATTGAAGCGGCAGGCTTCGACGGCGAGCTCGGCATCGAACAGCACTTCCTGAAGCGCGCCCAGGGAACCAAAGAGCTCTCGTCCCTCGAAAGCATCAGCGACCAGATCACGGCGCTAGAGGCCTACACCGAAGGGACCGCCGCAGAGTCCCTGCGCCAAGCGCTGGAAATGGACTCAGCCGCCTACTTCCGCTCGATGCTCACTGCCTGGCGCTTGGGCGATAGCCGGCAGCTTGACCTGATGCTGGACGAAGCCCGCAAGTATCCCGAAAGCTACGCGGTGATGTTCACCAATCGCAACATCGGCATGGCGAACAAAATCGAAGGTTACCTCAATCAGAACAAGACCTTCTTCGTCGTCGCCGGCGCGGGTCACATGGTCGGCAAAGACAGCGTGGTCGACCTCCTGCAGAAGCGCGGGCACAAGCTGGTGCAAGCCCGCTAGGCACAGCTCAGCCAACCGCGACCGCCGACAACGCCGGCACTGGTCCTCCCAACACTCGCTTACAGGCGCCCCATGTCTCTCGTTGCGCCTGTATCGTCGATGTCTAAGAAAATACCAGTTTGAACGGGTCCCACTCGGCGTAGAGTGTTTCGGAATGCTTCGCCGATGCGGCTTCTCGATGCCCCGGGCGGCCACTAGCTATTGCTGATAGTGTCGGCTCATTCACTCTAGCTCGCCATGTCCGACCACACTTTTTCTGGAACTCCTGAGCTACCGGTTGCCGTTCTGGACATCCTGCCGAATCCGGTTCTCGTCAAAGATGACCAGCTCCGGTACGTCTGGGCCAACCAAGCTTTCGAAAATCTCTTTGGCGTTCCGCGGTCGGAGCTGATTGGGCGACTCGACAAGGACGTGTTCCGGGAAAGGCAGGCGTCCCAGTGTAACGGTGGAGATCTGCGTGTGCTCGCTTCCGGCGAGATCGATGAAGCCTATGAAACGGTCTTCAAAGACACGCAGGAACCGCGCGAAATGATCACCCGTAAGAGCCGGCTGACGCTGGGGAACCGCGTGTTCCTGGTCGGCGTCATGCACGACATCACGGAGGTCACGCGCTACAACCGCAAGCTAGAGGAACAAAAGCTGCTGCTCAAAGAGCAGTCCCTCGAGCTACATCGAATGGCGAATGAGGACGTGCTCACCGGCTGCATGAACCGCCGCGCCCTGTTCGAAGAAGCCCCGTCGCTTTTCGCCAAGTTCGAAAACGCGGGCGCGCTGCTGGTACTCGACCTCGACCTTTTCAAGGCCATCAACGACGCCCATGGCCACGACGGGGGCGACGCAGGCCTGCTGCACTTCGTTGACGTCGTGCGCAGGAGCATTCGAGGCACCGATCGACTCGCAAGAATCGGGGGCGAAGAGTTCGCAGTCCTGCTCCCAGGAGCAACGCAAGAAGTCGCCAAGACCATCGCCGATAGGATCCGCGACATCTTGAGAACTTCGCCGCTCAACTACAAGGCGAGAGAGCTACGCTTGACCGTAAGCATCGGCGGCTCGGTAAAGTCGGACCCTGCCCCGGTGGATCTCGACCATTGGCTCTCTGCGGCGGACAAGTGCCTGTATGAGGCTAAAAACTCGGGCCGCGATCGGGTCGTCTTCGAGCGGGCAGCGGCGGTGCAGGGTTAATCTCGGTTCGGAATCGAGAGCCAGTCTCCGGGCACGAAAGTCCCTTCCGGTCGGCGAAAGTCGCCAACCAGGCCTAGCGAGTGGTCTCAGGTTGCCCCGAGTGTGGCGTTTAGTCTCACTCCAAGGTTTGTGTAGCGGCCCGGTGCTCGCCGAAGTCACTCTGGCACGCTCCCTGCATTGACGCTGACGCGAAGCCCACAATTTCCCGCAATTTGATAACCAATGTAGAGCGAACGCGCCCCTGGGCTCTGCATGTCTGGCGCTCCCAACTGCGCTTTGGATCCAGCTGAGCGTGCAACTCATCCACCCAATTCGCCGACGCCGTGGCTGCGGTGCGCGGGGCAACAAGATTCAAGAAAAGAAACACATGGAAACAAACATCGCAAGAAGCGGAATCGACGCGCTAAACATGTCCGCTGAGTTTTCGAGAAGTGCCTCGAAGACGGCGCGGGGCGGCCGCTTTCACGCACACAGTCGCTACTGTTTGGCGGGTCTCGTGGGCGCGACTATCTGGAGCGTTTCGGGGTATGCTGCAGCTGACGTCATCGTGGGTGCGGGGCTGGATTGGGTTGTTCCGAACAGCGATTCAGAATCGTGGAGTGACAGCGGACAAGGATTCAATCTGCGAGTGGGCGAGCGCCTGGATGGCAAGATCGTGATCCTCACCGGTGAGATTGCAGGAACGTTTGCTCAGTTCTCCGGAGCAGCCGACCCCACGGTGTTCACAGGCGCGGCGGGTGGACGGTTTGGTCTTGGACTCGGACTGCGGCCGTCCATTTTTGCTCATTTAGGAGTCGCTGACGTCGACTTCTCGGAGACCAGTCTGCCTCGCGCGTCGGCGTTTGGCTTTGCCTACGACGTTGGCGCCTCTCTCGAGTTCACGCTGCTTCCGTTGCTAGACTTGGGAGCTGAATTAGCCTATCACGACGCCACCGCACCGTACGACAAGCGCTTTGATTGGTGGCGCACAGGTATCACGGCTACTCTTGTATTCTGAATACATTGCCCTAAACCTCGAATTTCATTGACGTGAGCTTTAGTTTGGTAAATTGAGAAGTATGCTCGTACAGGATACTCCGCGGACATCTCGCATCCTGGTCATTGACGACGATGAAGCGACCTGCCAGCTAGTCGCTGCGGGGCTAAATGCGCAGGACGTAGTCGCGACCTATAGCCTGAGTGGTCGTCGCGGCATTCAACTCGCGATCGAGCAGGAAGTGGACGTCGTGCTCACCGACCTGAACCTGGCTGATGGAGAGAACGGCTTAGAGGTCTGTGCGGAACTCACCCGGACACTACCAGGTGTACCCGTGATTGTGATCACTGGTCACGGCTGTATGGATAGTGTCATTTCCGCCCTCAGAGTGGGCGCGTATGATTTCATCACGAAGCCCTTTGAAATGGTCGCGTTGGCCTCGGCGGTTCGTAGGGCGTGCAATCACCGACACCTAGAGCAAGAGGTGAAGCGCCTGCGCAGTCGTCTCGGGCCGCAGCCTCACGCGGGGAGCATGATCGGCGAAAGCCAGACGATGCAACGCGTTTACGAGCTGATCAGCCGTGCGTGCGAGTCTGATGTGTCGGTGCTGGTCTCCGGTGAAAGCGGCACGGGAAAAGAGTTAGCTGCTCGAGCGCTGCATTCTGGCAGTAGTCGCAAGGCCGGTCCTTTTGTGGCACTAAACTGTGCTGCTATGCCCGCGACTTTGTTGGAGAGCGAGCTTTTTGGTCACGTTAAGGGCGCATTTACCGACGCAAGGACGGCGCGTAAGGGGCTGTTCCTCGAAGCCAATGGCGGCACCATTTTTCTCGACGAGGTCGGCGAGATGCCGATTGAGATGCAACCCAAGCTATTGCGAGTATTGCAAGAGCGAACGGTTCGACCCGTTGGCGGCCAGACAGAGTCACCTATTGACGTTCGAGTTGTCGCTGCGTCAAACCGGGATCTCGAAGATGAGGTCGAAGCCGGGCGGTTTCGCGAGGACCTGTACTATCGGTTGAACGTCATCGACGTTCACCTTCCGCCTTTGCGGGCGCGCGGAAACGATATCTTGTTGCTAGCGCAATTCTTCTTGGAGGCAGCCGCGAAAAACGTAGGCAGAGCCATCGACGGAATCGCGAGCGACGCTGCCGCGCAGCTGCTGGGATACGATTGGCCCGGCAACGTTCGGCAATTGGAAAACACCATGCAGCGAGCGGTCGCTTTGACTCAATTCGACAAGATCACAGCCAATGACCTCCCGGAGCGAATTCGAGGGCATCGAAGCACGCGGCCAGATGATTCAGATCCGCACCCTGAACACCTATTTTCCTTAGCAGAGCTTGAGCATCGCTACATCGAAAAGGTGCTCAAATTGCTCAACGGGAACAAGACACAGGCCGCAAAAATTTTGGGGGTGGATCGACGCAGCCTCTATCGCAAGCTCCAGCGCCATGAGGACAACTCAAGCAATCAGTCTTCGTGAGACGGGCTCACTTTCTTCGCCCCAATTAG
>JBDKJZ010000370.1:0-6084 GCA_039796375.1 Pseudomonadota bacterium | reverse complement strand
GCTCGGCGCGGGGTGCTGCGTTTCACAACGAGCGTCCCCTCTTCCTGCGAAGCGCTATACGGCACGGCAGAAGACGCGCTCGATAATCGCGCAACAGATCCTGATATGCCCGAAGGCCAACTCGCCGTTGACCACCAAGTCCCGCTAGAAGATCTCGCCGCCGCGACGCGCTACTTTTGGCGAGCCCGTGCCGTCGACGCGAACGGGGAGACCTACACGTCCAAGCTAGGGGACTTCACGACGTTGACAGCAACGCAGCCGGACGATCTCAGCGCTGCATTACAGAACGTTGCCCTGGCGGAGCACGGCGCAAGCGTCACAGGTGTGAGCAGCAACTTCGGCAATGGTGACAACGACTCCACTTGGGGCGTGAACCACGTGCTAGACGGACAAATGTCGACCGAATGGGCGACCCAGGGGGACGGCGACGACGCCTGGTTCAGCCTAGACTTCGGACAAGAGCGTGGAATCTCACGCTTTGGTTTTCGCAGCCGCAAGATGAGTGACGGTACGTCGATCATTAAAAGCGTGCAGCTGTTCTTCGGAGACAGCCAAACCGCTGTGGGCCCGTTGGCGACACCCGACCCTGACGAGCTGTACATCTTTGACTTCAACTCGCCCGTTAAAGCACGGACGGTCCGTCTCGAAGTGTTAACCAGCAGCGGCGGAAACACCGGCGCCAAGGAAGTCCAGTTCTTCGCTCGCTAATGCAGCCGGACCGACGACGAGACCATCGCGTGCTTGAGGTGGTCGCCGCTTTCGCCGCACATAGACAATGAGCGCGAGTTCTTCGGCTCGCGCACGTTCGTAGAAGGCCCCCGGCGCCTCCCATTTCGGTGAATCGCTACCTTCCAGGCGCCGGCCGTGTGCGGCACAGAACTCCAGTGCGGTGGCCTGCTTCCCACCCGGTGTGCGCCCCAACCTTCGGTTTCCGGGCAATCGGGAGAAGGGGATGTTGTGCTCGATATGTCTCCTGAATTGCGAGTGATTCTAAATGCTTAGTGCAAGTCGCCAGGACGACAGATTTCATCACGGGGAGAACAATCCGTGACGACTTGCAGCTCATCAACTATCGTAGGGCCAGTCATATGGAGTCGCCCGAATCACCCGATATTGACTGGACGGGAGTGAGACCGGACCGTTCACCTGTTCCGCCGCTCGATGCTGCGCTATTCGTAGCGCGCCTGCGTCTGTTGAGTGAGCGCGCTGAGAGCATCCGAGTGTTGCGTCAAGGCTTCATCGCCAAGGGCGCTGGCTGAAGCTACGCGCCGATGGTGGAGGGCTTGCGATGCGTCCCCACAAGGCGGTCGCGAAGCACGACGACCCAGCCGGCTCGGCACCCATCGACGCCGGCCACCCAGCGCGCTGTCGAAGCTGAGGTTTTCGGCAGCCGCTACACCGCAGCGGCGTGCGGATGACTTGTCTCGCCGCTCTCCGTCGCCGCGAGCACCTCCACGAGATCGTGGAGCGCGCGATCGAGCTCCCGCCACGGCTGGTTGAGGTTCAGCTCGAGCACGTAAACGTCGTGGCCGAGCAGACGCATCCGTGTGGGCGGCACTGTCGGCCGGTCGACGGCGTACAGGAGAACCCCTGCGAGTCGGTCACCGGCGGCGCGGAAGTTCGCCAGGTAGGCTACCAGTTGGCACACGTCCTTGGACCGGAGCGTCGCGCTGTTGCCGAACTGCCCGGAGACAAGCGGCGCCCCGTAGCACTTCGTCTCCACCACGACGGCATGCCCCGGACGCCTGAGCGTGATGTCCGTATTCAGGCCCGGCAGCAACCCGTTGGTCTCGCCCTCGACGACCCACCGGATTCGCGTGCGCTCGACCTTGGGAAACACGCGCTGCTCCCGCGCCAGGAACTCGCGCACGAAGCTCTCGAACAAAAACCCCATCTCGCGCTCGTCGCCCGCAAAGGAGCGAAACTGCCAGCGGCCAGTGCGCTCGTCGGGCAACAGGCAGCGGTGAAGCAGCGCGCAGACGTTCAGCGCGAGGCGGTAGCGGCGAAGGTTCGAGTGCAGTTGAACTCGCTGAAAGTCCTGTGCGGAGATCGGGACGTCGGCGACGGTTGGCATCTCTCGCGCGATGGAGAGGAGCCCGTGTCTCAGCTCCTTGGAGAGCCCGTCGACCATCGCTAGGCGCTTCACCGTCGCCTTGATAATGCGGTTATGCAGGACGTCTTCCGTCGTGTCGTCAAAGCCGCACTCCAAAACTCCACGAACCTCGACGCCGCGAGCGGCGGTGCGAGCGAAATGGATCTTGCCGCGTGGCCGACGCAGGTCGTCGACGTCCGCGCGGTAGCCGCGGTCGAGGCGCTGTCGGAGCAGTCGCCTCGACGCGGTCACGAGCACGCGAGCGAAAAGCTCCTCCGCGGTTCGGGCGTCATCGGCCGCGACTTCGACGAGGTTGCGCTCCTCGAAGTGCCCCCACGCGTAGCAGAGGAGGAAGTAGAGGTTCTCGACGCGTACCTGCAAGGCTCACCCGCCCCGGAGGTTTGCGAGCGCCTCGTCCAGCTTGGCCGGGCTGTCGAACCAGTACTCGCGAAGGAGCGGCACGATCTCGTACTCGACGATGCGTCTGAACCACGCCTCGTCGTAGGCGTCGACACGTTGACAGAAGTAGCTGTGGCCCACTCGGAACCCAGGCCCCAGCGTTGGATCTGACGCGATCCGCGCGTTGAGGGCGGTGAGACGCTCTTGGATGGTCTTGCGCAGAGATGCCTCGACGCCGCGCCGCGTCAGGTCTGCCTCGAACCGCTCGGTCCCGAACGCCGGTTCGAGATCGAAAAAGACGAACCGCCGGCGAAGCGCGTAGTCGACGAACGCAAGCGACCGATCGGCAGTATTCATCATCCCGATCACGAACATGTTCGGCGGCACATGGAAGCGCGGCTCATCGTCCCGGGCATAGGCGAGGGTCACGCCGTAGCGAGGGTCGCGCTTGTCCGCCTCGATGAGCGAGAGCAGTTCTCCGAGGATCTTGCTGACGTTGCCTCGATTAATCTCGTCGATGATCAACACGTAGGGGCTCGCCTGATCCTCGAGCGCATCCTTGCAGAAGCTCAGGAGCGGGCCGTCCTTGCGGACGAAGCCGCCGCCTTCGACTGGACGCAGCCCCTGCACGAAGTCCTCGTAGGAATACGAGGGGTGGAACTGCACGCGCTGGATCTGCTCCTCGTTCGTGCTGCCGATGAGCAAGTGCGCTAGACGGCTTGCAGCAAACGTCTTTCCGACTCCGGGCGGTCCTTGGATGATGATGTTCTTCTTGTAGCGGCACAGCTCGACGAGTTCGCGCAGCTGCTCGCGAGCCAGGAAGAGATCCTTCTCTGCGTCCTCGAACGCGTAGGCCGGCGCGACGGGCTTCTTGATGATCTCGACTTCCTCGTCGACCTCGTCATCCGCACCAATCGCCGCTCGGATGTCCTTGAGGAGACCAGGGTACCTCCCGATCTCCGTCAGCGTCTTCATCGCGAGGGCCTTCTCGCGAGGCTTCCACTCTCCTCGGCCGAGCCATTTCACGTCGCGGACGTTCGCTAGGGGGCGCTCGGCGTCGTGGCGATAGCCAGAGGTGATCACGCCGTGGCCGACGATGAAACGGCGGCCTCGCTTCACGTAGACGGTGTCGCCCTCGTGCATGTCGTGGGCGAACTGCCAGCACGCGAGGCCGGCGTTCATTGGGTCCACGTCGTCCCCGCGTCCTTCACGAAGCTTCGCGCGAACTGCGTCGAGCGATGAATACTGAAGGAGGTCCCCCAGTCCGTTCCACCCGATCGCCATGATGCCGTCGCGGTGACACGCCTCCCACTGATCGGCGTTCCGCCCCAAGGCGATCAACCAGACGCGCCCCGTCGTGGCTTCCTCGGGTTCGTCTTCGTCTGGCTTCGCGGGCGCCGGAGCAGCGTCGTCACGCTGGGTCCAGCGAAGGAGCGATTCGAGGTCCCACGAAGGCACATCGAGCGCCTTCTGAAGCTGCAGGAATGCCTTGCGGAACGCGAGATAGTCATCTGCGACGTCGAGACCGGTCGAGTCGTAGAGGCCGTCGGCTGCGAGAGCGGCACGGGCGGTTTCGTAGAACGGGGGCCACTCCTCCGGCTCCTGCACGTGCCAGAAGCTGCTCGCGAAGAACCGAAGCCGTCCGTCCTGCGGCAGCTTGGAGCCTGACGGCGCGCTGGCGCGCGCTGCCGCCACGTACGCCACGAACGCTCTCAACGCCGCGGCCGCGGCGGCATCGTCCTTGGGCTTCGTGAGCAATGCCTTCAGCTCTGCGTCGGCGCGCGCGACATCGGGCGCGTGCTTCGCGAGCTGGTTCAAGACCATCGCTCCGCTCAACCCCTTCGCGCCGAAGCTTGCCCACTCGCGCCTGGTCTTCTGGTCGAAGATCGAGCGGAACTCTTCGAGGCTCGTCGCGCCGCCGAGGTAGCGCCCAAGCACCTCGAGGATCTCCGGGCGGATCTGCCGTCGTGTGGCGTTGGTTGCATCGCGTTCCGTCGCCCAGGTCGTGTCGGCGCGGAAGGCCGCCAAGCGGTCTCGCCACACGACGGCTTGGTTCTCCTCAGAGATGTCGGTGATGCGGGCGACCTCGTCTTCGGTCAGCGCGTTCGGGTGGGCCTGCACGAAGGCACGGCCGGTCTTCGTCAAGCGCCACGTCCCGAACGTCGAGCTCTCGGAGAGCCCGGCACGCTTGAGTCGGTCGTGCGCCCATCCGTTCCGGTTCTTGAACGCGGGCTGCTGACCGCTCGGGAGAAGCTCGACCTTGTCCGCGTCGGACAGGCCCAGCCGCGTAGCGACCGCCTCGTGCGCGGCAGCCGTTCGTACACCCTCCGGGCTCTCCGCGAGAACGCGGAGAAGCGGGTCAACGAAGGTCTGGTAGGGCGGGACGGGCATCTGGACGGCGATTCTACACGTTCGCTGTCCCGGCCCGACAGGGACTCATCAGGGCCGACGATCGCGCGTCTGGCCGGCGGTCCCGCCGATCTGCTGACCCGGGGATGGGGGAGAGGGATCCCGGAACCGGGCCTCGTTCCCACCCTGGCTTCCTCCATCCCCTCACGCCCGAGGCTCGACTCGATACTCAGCTTCTACGAGCGGCGCATGCGCGACGTCATCGGTACGCTGGCGCGCATCACCCTGGCACAAGCGTCACAGGAGCGAGCTGAAGAGGCGGGCGAGGCGGAAGCCGCTGAGGCAACCCGGCGCCCCAAGACCCGACGACGCAAACTCCAGAGCGGCACCGTGACCGCCGTGCAGAGAGTTAATTCTGACTTTCGACTGAATCCTCATCTGCACTCGCTCGCGCTGGACGGCGTCTTCGTTGAGCAGCTCGATGGCGCAGCCCCGAAGTTCGCGCAGCTTCCCCAGCTGACCTCCAGCGAGGTGGCCGATCTCGCCACCACGATTCGCATCCGCGTGCTCGCTCTGCTCACCCGCCGCGGCGTCATCGAAGACAGTACGGATCAACTCGTGCTGTTACCCGATGCGCTCGCCGACGACGAGCCGGTGCTGGCAAAAGTGACATCCGCCGCCGCATCCGGCTTGCCTCCAGCCGGACCTGAGCGGCGAGAGCGCGAGCCCCTGCGTCTCGCTCGCACGCCAGGCGCGTCTATCTCTGGACCACTCTGCGCAGCCGACATGGGCTTCACCCTGCACGCCGCCACCATCGCCCCACGCCACGACTTGCGGGCAAAGGAAGCGCTGCTGCGTTATGTCTTGCGCCCCGCGCTGGCGCAAGAGCGCGTCACCCTGTCGGCAGATGGGGCTGTTCGACTCGGACTCAAACGCGCTTTTTCGGACGGTACCGTCTGAGGTTGAACTCGATCCGCTATCCTTCTTGTGTCGACTGGCCGCTGCCATTCCTGGTCCCGGCTTTCATACCGTTCGTTACGGAGGGATTCTGTCGTCCGCTGCCAAGTGGCGGCCGCTCGTCGTGCCGGAGCACTCCGAGCCAGCAGCTCGCTCCGAATCGCCCGCCCCCGCAGATGGCGAAGCTACGTATCCGCTTCACGGAGCCGTGTAGCCTCGGCCCCACGACGGCCGCATGTTTGGCGGCGTGACGGCAACACTCTCAGCAGGTCGAAGCTGGCTTCTCA
>JBDKJZ010000369.1:0-6095 GCA_039796375.1 Pseudomonadota bacterium | reverse complement strand
ACCTGGGCGCGCTGCTTGACGCGATTCTTCGAGCACCACTGAGCCGTAACAGAGGCGGCTCAGCTCTTCCACGCGCTGCTTGTCAGAGTTGAAGCTCAGCTCTTCTTGCGCCTCAACGCGGTCGCCGTAGTCGCTCATCAGCCAATCGGGATCGACAGCGCTCACCATACTCACGACCGTGTCGCCGCGCCGTCCCAACGCGGAGCGCTCTTCCACATCCAGGGCCAGCATGAACTCGACGTGACGCGCGACGCTGTGCTCAGAGAGCTGCGCCTTGGTGCCATTGGCGAGCGTCAAGCGTCGACCGCCGCTTTGCGCGCGTCTCGCCACGCGGTCGCAAAACCCACTGAGCACAGCGCGCCGCAGGCGGAGCTCGACCTGGTCCCGATCGGTCGGTGCGGTGCCTGTGTTGCGGACCTGCCTTTGCAGCTGAGAGTGCGCCTGGCGGACTTGCCCCAAGCGGCCCGCGTCGAGGCCCATCGTGCGGATCACATGGGGCGCGAACTCGTCGTATTCCGCGTCACGGAAACGATCGATGCGTTCTTGCAAATCGGACTGCCCCGTTTCTAGGTCCATAGGACGCTGACCCAAGCTGGGGCGAATGTCCCGCTCAGAGAGCAGCGCGGCCGCGAGGCACGCCTCTTCAGCTATACCCAGTGTTTCCCCTTCCACGACGACGCGCGCTAGCCGCGGGGGCAACGGTAGGCTCAGCATGCGGTGCCCAATTGGAGTCAACTGGCCGTCCCGGGTTGCCCCGAGATCGTTCAACAAGCGTTGTGCGCTCTCTACGGCAGCGCTCGGGGGCGGGTCGAGCCAAGCGAGCCTTGACGGATCGGGGTACCCCAGCTTGTGCAAGCTGAGCACCAACTCCGTCAGATCTAGCCGCTGAAGTTCTGGGGTGTCCTGCAAGGGGCGCGACTTGAAGTTGCCCTCGCTGTACAAGCGCAGCACCAAGCCCGGACCTGTTCTGCCTGCGCGACCAGCGCGCTGAGTCGCAGAGCTTTGACTGGTTTCTTTGGTCTCAAGCGTGCTTCGCCCGGTCCACGGTGAGTAGCCGGCCACTCGCGCAAGCCCGGCGTCGACGACCGCGCGTACGCCGTCCACGGTGATCGATGACTCGGCGACGTTGGTGGCGAGTACCACTTTTCTGCGTCCTGAAGGTCCGGCCTCGACCGCTTTGGCCTGCGCGGCGAGCGGCATCTCTCCGTGAAGAGGGAACACGTCGACGTCCACCAGCTGAGGAGCGTTCGTGAGTAAGGCACGGGCTCGCTCGATATCGCCGACGCCGGGCAAGAACACCAGGACGTGCCCTTCGGCTTGTTCCCGCAGAATGTCTTTCACGGCGCTCGACACCCGCTTGTCGAGAGGGCGCTCATCTGGCGTGTGGGTGTGACGAATTTCTAGGGGGTAGGCGCGGCCTTCACTGCGCACCCGCGGGCAGCCTCCTAGGTACTCAGCGATGGGAGCAGCGTTTAGAGTCGCGCTCATCACAATCAAACGAAAATCAGGACGGCGTTGGCTCAGCTGCGCGAGCAAGACTAACAAGTGATCGCTCGCTAGGTGCCGCTCGTGAAACTCGTCCAAGATGACCGCGCGGGCAGCGGGTAGCTCAGGCTGTGTCAGTAGCTGCCGCAGCAGTACGCCCTCTGTCACGTAGCGAACGCGGGTGCGGGCGCTGGTCTTCTCTTCAAACCGCACTGAGTAACCGACCTTGTCCCCCAGGGGACAACCGATCTCTTGGGCGACGAAGCGGGCCGCCAAGCGGGCCGCCAAGCGGCGAGGCTCAGTGACGATGATCTGGCGTTCATCCCCCGGCGCCGCTTCGTACAGGGCGCGGGGTAGGCGGGTGGTCTTGCCGGCACCCGGGGCGGCCTCGACGACCAAACAGCGGGACGTCGTCAGCTGCCGCAAGATCTCAGGAAGGAGCTCGTCTATCGGCAGCGGAGCAGGCACAGACGCCTCATAGCCTGGCGGTTCAGGCCGGGGAAGGGGGGGCGTCTGCTGGTCCGCGGGTTCGGGCGGCCCAGGGGGTGTTTCAATACAGCCCGCTTTTGGGTTCTGCGATGCTTCTCTCTTGCGCTTCCCTGGGCGGCACGACACACACGCGCCGTGCGGTTCGTGCGCTCACCAGATTTTGCGCTTCGGCTCTACTTCTTTGTTGGCTTTGGTGCGGTCGGTATCTACCTGCCCCACTTTCCGAGCTGGGTAGCGGGTCATGGATTCGTGGGCGCAAGCATGAGCGCACTGATGCTGCTCTTGCCGCTGATGTCGCTGCTCGCGCCGCCTTTGCTCGGGGTGCTGGCGGACAGATTCAGTTTGCGAGGCAAGCTCATAACGCTGTGTTCAGCGGTCTCAGCGTTCGGGCTCACGCTACTGGGCCTGCTCGCGTGGGCCTTCGACCCACTGCCGTTTTGGCCGACGCTCGGCGCCATGTGGCTCTTCGCTTTGCTGCGCTCACCGAGCTTGGGGCTGGCTGACGTGGTGGCTATGGAAACGGCGTCCAACTACGGACGTATGCGCCTCTGGGGATCGCTCGGGTTTCTAACCGCCGCATTGTTTGGCAGTCGGGTAGTGGGGCCAGAACATCCTTTCGCCTTACCGCTCGCCGTGGCGGCGTGCGGTTGGCTGCAGACGCTCGCCTCGCTGGGGTTGCCTCGCAGCAGCAAGTTGCCACCGACGCCGGCCCTGGCTGATGCTCGCCGCTTGCTTCAGCAAGTCGGATATCGCCGCTTGCTGCTGACCATCGGCGTCATTTTCTCGAGTCTCACGGCGTACGATTTGTGTGTGTCGATGCGTGTCCGAGCGCTGGGCGCTAGTGACACCTACGTAGGCCAGTTCTGGGCGCTCGCGACCATCGCTGAGGCCGCTCTGATGTTTTGGCTCGCGCCGATCCTGCGAAGAGTGGGTTCCCGCAAGCTGCTCACGCTCTCATGTGTCGTCGCGGCAGGTCGTTGGGTTGCCATCGCCGAGGTTAGTGATCTCGGGCTACTGCTCCTTCTGCAGCCTCTACACGCGATTTCGTTCGGCATGATGTGGCTGAGCGCCGTCGCCGTGCTGAAATGCGAAGCGGGACAGGCGGGAACCGCGACGGCACAGGGGCTCTTTGCCGCGTGCGTCGCCGTCGGCGGCACGATTGGAACCGCCACCTGGGGTGTCCTCTACGATGCGTACGGAGCCCGTGTTGTCTTCTATAGCGCAGCTCTGCTCAGCCTAGTCGCCGCGCTGGCCGCTACGCGGCTCATGCTGCTCAAGCCCCAGCCCAGCCCCCCTTCTCACCCCTAGGAAGGGGCGAGAAGGGTCGTGACGTCCGGGCCTTCTGTCCTCCCTAGCGGCGCGTCGCGGCGCGAGTCAGATCGGTACGACGCCCGCAGACGTCGTTCAGGAGCGCAAGCTTGAATCGCATTCTGCAAGCGCGGAGCGCCCGAAGCGGCGCAACTACCCGATTCTGCTTGGGCCCGTCCTGGCACGACTCGTGCAACATAGAGACGCAGAAGCCGGCTTCGGTGTTTAGCTCACCGAGTCTCGCTTCGTCCCCTCCGTACAGCGGCGGTTTTCCCCTCCTCCTCCGCCGCTGTACTTTTGTTCTGTACGGCGACGCCTAACCCCCCTCCTGGCGTCGCCGTACCTTTTTTGTCTCTACGCGTAGAGGTGCGTAGGTTTTGGTGATGGTGCGCAGCCCGGGATGCCCCGCCTATGACGCGCCGTCTAGAGGTGAATCGCCTCGCCCGGGCTCGAAACAGCATTCTTTGTTGTCCCAGCTAGAGCCGAGGGTGGCCTCGGCGCGGGAGAGGTGGAAGTCCTGGCGCAAGGCTGCCTGGCCGCATCGAAAACCGCGACCAATAAATTTAGCCAACGCCAGTTTGCGAGCGACTAGAGTCCGTCACCGATGAGCACGCAGGCACTTCCACCCATGAGCGCTCCCAGCGCGCCTAGCACCGCCGCCTTCGTCGTACTCGTCGGCACGCTGAGCCTATTGTTAGTGCTCGCGGCTCGGCACGCCTACAGAGGTACGCGCTTGGGAGTGAAGGCGCCGGTCCTAACAGCCCTCGGGCTCGGGGCTTGGCTCGCAGTGACAGGGTCGCTCGCACAGTTCGGCGTGCTAGCGGCGCTAGCGAACACCCCAAAGATCGGCCTGTATATTGTTGCGTGCAACGGCCTGGCTGTGGCGCTTGCGCTTAGCCCGTTCGGTACGCGCGTGATTCAACACGTGCCCATTGCCCTCTTGGTTGGGGTCCAGGGTTTCCGGCTGCCGCTGGAGCTCATCTTGCACTCCTGGTACGAGCAGGGCGCATTGCCCGTGCAAATGACGTATGCGGGCGACAACTTCGATATTGTGACCGGCGTATTCAGCCTGATCACAGGGGGCCTACTGGCGCTCGGGGTTTTTCGCGCAAGTGTGGAACGTTGGGTCGTACTGGTGACGAACCTCGTGGGTTTTGGCTTGTTGCTGATGGTCGCGAGCATCGCCGTGCGCTCGACGCCTTGGCCACTTCGAACGTATCTGAACGATCCGCCTGTTCTCCTGGCTTTCCACGCGCCCTTCACTTGGATCGTCCCGATCTGCGTGGCGGGGGCGCTGCTCGGCCATGTGCTTGTGTTTCGCTGGCTTGCTCAAAGCTTCTGGGGCTCAAGGTCAGCCCGTTCGACGCCGGCGAGCCGCACCTAGAAGCGCTCCGGAAAAGCCTTGACGGGCTCTTGGTGCCGGACCAAACATCGCGCCGTGGCGGATATCAAACGGCAAATTGAAACCTGGGTTAGGCAAGCCGCCGTCACCGCTCTCGGCGAAGGGGGGGATACTGATCCGCTGCTTCGGCCGTCGAAAGATCCCAAGTTCGGTGACTACCAAGCGAACCTGGCGATGTCCCTAGCCAAGACGCTCGGCAAGAAGCCACGAGAGATCGGCGAGCAAATCGCCGATTGCTTGCGGCAGTCTGAATCGGGCGCGGCCTTCGAGATGATTGAGGTCGCGGGGCCCGGGTTCATCAACCTCAAGCTGACTCGCGAAGCGCTGAACCGCAGTGTGCGGGAGATGTTCGATGATGATCGCCTGGGCGTTCCAGAGAAGGCGTCCCCGGAGATCGTCGTGGTGGATTACTCCAGCCCGAACCTCGCAAAAGAGATGCACATCGGGCACCTGCGTTCGAGCATTATCGGCGACGCCATCTGCCGAGTACTGACGCTCGGCGGGGACATGGTTATCCGCCAGAACCACCTCGGCGACTGGGGGACCCAGTTCGGCATGTTGCTTGAGCACCTGATCGATACGGTCTGGGACAAGGACGCTGAACACAGCATTGGTGACTTGAACGCGCTCTACCAGGACGCCAAGAGTCGCTTCGATGCCGACCCAGCGTTCGCCGATCGCTCGCGCAGGCGGGTCGTCGCGCTGCAGGCGGGCGACGAACAGTCTTTGGTGCTGTGGCGTCAGCTGATCGCCGAATCCGTCCGGCACATGAGTCACGTCTACCAGAAGCTCGAGTTGCTGCTGGAAGCGGGCGATATTCGTCCAGAGAGCTTTTACAACTCGCGCTTGACCGCGGTTGTTGACGATTTGCGTGCCGCCGCGGTCTTGGTGGAAGATCAGGGCGCGCGTGTGGTGTTCGCCGAAGGGTTCAAGAACAAAGAGGGGGATCCGCTGCCCCTGATCGTTCAAAAGAGCGACGGCGGGTTCGGCTACGCGGCGACCGATCTGGCGGCAGTGCGGTTTCGCGTGTCAGAGCTTGCTGCGACGCGCATCGTGTACGTGGTGGACGCGCGCCAAGCTGATCACTTCGCTCAGGTGTTCTGGACTCTGCGCCACGCAGGCTGGGTCGCGCCGACGACGCAGCTGGAACACGTCGCTTTCGGGACCATCCTGGGCGAGGACAAGCGACCCTTTAGGACGCGGAGCGGCGGCACGGTCCGCCTTGAGGAGGTGCTGGATGAAGCGACCGAACGCGCCCTCAAGATCATCGCCGACAAGAACCCTGACCTTCCCGCGGCGGAGCAGCGCGAGCTCGCCGCGGCAGTGGGTATCGGCGCGGTGAAATACGCGGACCTGTCAAGCGAGCGGATCAAAGACTACGTGTTTGATTGGCAACGCATGTTGGCCTTGG
>JBDKJZ010000368.1:0-6102 GCA_039796375.1 Pseudomonadota bacterium | reverse complement strand
CTTTAAGTCGCTCTGTTCCGCTCTTCCCTCGGCTGCCCCAGCCTCCGATACTGAGTGGCACTCGTTCGCGCGCGGCTTCGAACCGTTGCTGCGCCCAAGCCGCGCGCCCGAGCATATAAACCAGCACTACCCAAACGCACGCCGCTAGCTGCAATGCCGTATTTCCGGACGGCGCCAGCGCGTACTGGAGGGCATCTTCAAGCCACAGCACCAGCGGGTACGGAGCAAGGCTTAGGTACGGCCGAATGAACTTCGGCGTTATGCCAAACTCTTCGTCGCGAATCACCACCGACGCGTCACTGAGTTTCAGTCCGAAACCGAGCGCCCTTAGCCGGGAGACGTACGCGGCTCGCTGGGCGCCGGAGCCGAGCAGCGAGTTGGCGCGCAACGCCGCAAAGTGCGCGAAGCGAATGGTCAATAACCAGCGGGCGAAAAGGCGACCCAGGAAGGGCTTCGGGGCGGAGAGTTCGATTACACCGAAGGCTGTCAATAGTCGGCGTGCGCCGCGACGCGTCGTACAGCAGGCCAACGCGTCTTCTGCTCGTGGCACAAAGCCCCCCCAACTGTCACCCAATACGCTCTGCCTTTCACCGGGTACGCTAGTCTTGGCAACCTCGGCCATTCGCAGCGGCACGACAAGCGTCCCGCCGTCATTGACCAGACCGCGAGTATGAGGGAACCCCGGTCGTTTGTCTGGGGCTGGATGAGACAGCTCGTGAAGCGCGCGCCAAACCTTAAACGCCCGTCGCTCGCCCTTGCGAACGCTCACTCTTGTGGCTGAAACGCTGCGAATAGTCAGGGGGAAGTCTTCACAACTCAAGCTGTAAAGGACACGCTCAAGTATCGGTAGTTCGCGCCGATCTTTTAGCTCGACGTCCAAGGTTTTCCCTTCCGGCAGGGAGGTCAGCAGGGGCTGCAGTGCCCGCAGCAACGGACCGCCTTGACTACAGAACTTGCTCTCCAAGCGCAGCAGCAAGCTCGCCGCTTTTTCGGACCGGTCAAGTTGATCGGGCGTCGCCTCGGGGGCCATCACTCGAATCAAGATCGAAAGGATCGCAGCTACATTTCTAGCGGATAGTCCATGCTGCTCTTCGTGAAACAACCGCTCGCCAACGAACAATACGGCGCGCTGCAAGAGTCCCTCCTCGGCGGAGGCCGCGAGGGTCATCAGTTGTTCGAGCTTCTGCGCGGCCAGGACGTCATTGCGCGCAAGTCGCTCCAGCTCCACCAGGACCAGCCCACGCACGCGCGGCGAAGGGTCGTCCCGAAACACCTCGTGGCATTGGCCAAGCAACGCTTGAAGTTCTTCGTTGTTGGCAGATTCGGACCGGTTCAGCTGGTCAAAGCGCGCCGCGAGTGCACGAACCAAACCCTGCCGAACGTGCTCGCTCGGGTCGTTGCGGCACAGGCGCAACACCTCTGCCCCTTGAAGCGCAGAACGCCGGCCCACCAGCAACTGCACCGCCGCGTGGCGAGCCACCATGCCGCGGGCTCCGAACTGTTCCCTCAAAACAGCAAATGCCGTTTCCTGGCAGGCGTCGCCCTCGGCATCCCACATTGCCCGCAAAGCCGCGGCTTGAACGAAGCCTTCTGCAGACGTTCCTGAGGCGTGTCTTCTTAGGCTGCGGAGCGCGGAGATCCCCATGGCGATCTGTCGTTCGTTCTGGGATAGAAACCGAAGTGTAGCGGAAATCAGTGCCAATGCGGGCTCGCGAACCAGAATAGGGTACCCCGGCTCCGATAGGCGGACGCACATCATGAGCACGGTATTGGTATCCAGCTTTCCGCCAGCACCCGTAGACGGACGCAACTGACCTAGCATCGAACGGGCGGCGGAGAGTGAAACCTGCGCTTCATCGACCAGTTGTGCCTGCTGCCGGAACGCCTGCTCTAGTTCTACCGGCGAGCCGCCACTCTGAGCGGATGACTTCACCTGGTTGGACCACGCACTCATCGCGGCTATCGCGGCGCGGCAAAGAGCTAGGGTCAACACGGCGTCTCCTTCGAAGTCGCCGGCGGTGATATCCGCAACTCGAGAGCAGGCCTGAGTCACCGCCTGACTCCTGAGCTTGACGTTCAGGAGTGACAAGTGCTCGTTGACTCGATTTCTCAAGCCTTCGAACAAGTCGGGGTCGATACTCATGGTTCATCACCTAGCGCACTCTCGGCGCGAGCTCCGCCCCGGTAGCTGCGGGGAGCGCCCTCTTCCAGTCGCTGACGAAACGGCTTATCCGCGGGCGGGTAGTCACTGAGGCCTGGTTCCGACAGGTAGTCGTATCCGAGGAGCAAACCGCCGAAGAAGCTCATAGCGCTGTTGTTCTGTACCGGAGCATCAGAGCTGACGTTTAGCTCCGTTTCCAAGCGCCAGCGATGACGAGCAGACACCCAACGCCAAAACGTCACGCTCGGCGCCGTGGAGACTCGTATGAAGCTGGCGTTCCGCAGCGCGTATTCTGGACGGTAACTGAGCGAGACGTCTAACTCTATCCATGGGAAGTCTCCCGCGCCCGGCAACGTCGTCAGCCGCCCAAGCACGTCGAGCTGATCGATAGCATCAAACTCTGGTCCGGAACGCGCACGTACTCCGTAGCGCGCCTGGGTGTCGGCTAGCAGACTGTGCTGCAGCGCAAGACCCGCCTCCCCGGCGCGGGGCCGAGTCCGCGCAAAGCTGGAGTACACGTCGTGATCCGCTGCGTAGAAGATGCGCGCATCCAAATCGGCGCTTCGAAAAGCTAGGCCCGCCGAAGGCACGAGGACCAGCGACGACGCGAGCTCATAACGTTGATGGATGCCGGCACTGACGCGCATGGCTGAGGCCAGGTGACCGCCCAGGTTTTGCCCAACCCACTGAGCTCGCACGAACGCGCCTGGCCACAGACTAGTGCTGGACACTTCTGACTGCATCGTGGCTCCGAAACTGGGCGAACCGACTCTCAGCCGCGCGAATCCGCCGGCGGTCGCCCACCAGCGGTCCCGCACAAGCTCGCGGCGTACCAGACCGCGCTGTTCAATATAGCGATCCCGCCGGTCGCCTTCCGTGTCGGAAAGATCGCGATCGACCGCGGCAACGTCTAGCGAATAGCTGAATAGGTCCCGCTCCGCCGGTTCCAAAGACGACTCCGTCTCAAATTCTCGAAAGCGCACCGTAGACGGCTCACTTGGCTTAACCAACCATTCCGGCGGTACGATCTCTCTAGTTGTCGGCAGAGCGTCTACGCGGGCCACTCGAGCGATCGCGAGCACTCGTCCGGACTGCGGGGTGATCTGCAGCTCATACGTCTTCTGTTCTGCGAGCACCAGTTCGTGGCTTTGTTCCTTCGCAACCACCTCGCTGCGCTCGGGCCACCGCACTAGGGAGTCAGGCTGCCACTGAAAGGTCCTGGTGACCCTGGACGTAGAGCCTTCAGCGTTTGGGCCCGCCGCCTCAGAAAGCTGAATATCGACGGACTGCTCCACAAGTCCTTCACCGCGAAACAGTAGTTCAACGACGGCCGGACCAGCAAGCAGGACGCGCAGCGGCGAATCCCCTGATAGCTCCGAATAGTTGAGCCGCGTCGGGACGCTTTCCTGGGTCGCAGCCACCGACAAGTTAGACCAACCGAAGCTCTGTGGGCCCTTTGGAGCGTACAAGGAAAGCGCCTGGGCGTCTTCATCAACCGTGAACTCGCACCACCTGGGTGAACTGGGACGACCCGTCAGATGTGACTTTTCTTGCGCACCCCAGCCAAGGCAGGTGACTGGCGAGCCATCGATCACCACTTCGTAGGTGCACGGCTCATCGCCGACTTCGTCGACGGCGCACAAGTAGTCTAGGCGCATGAGCTGACCTCGCCACGGTGCAAGAGCATAACTCAACGAATGGGTGAAGTGCCTTGCGTGCTCTGGGGCCAAGGTCAGGGCTCGGCGGACGCTGGCCCCTACGGTAGCGTCTGCTTCGTCGTTCCCCAGTGCTTCAATCACAGTTCGGCCCATGCCGAGGCTAGCCGGGGGCAGCGTTTCCCAAACTAGACCCTGGCTAAATCGCGCGAGGGTCGCCGTCACGTCTTGGCCGCGCGCCGCCGCCGAATGTGCCCAAGCAAATGCGCGGCGTGCCCAGGTCAAATCTGAAAGTTCCGCTGCGGCATCGGTCGCCACTCGCGCGGCCCGTGCGTACAGGTCACTGCTCCCCGTGGACGCAGCTAGGCGCTGATAAGTCTCAGCAGCAAGAGCACTATTGCCAGAAAGCTCTGCGCTTAGCGCGAGGGCCAGCGCTTCAGTAGTGACATTTTTCGTTGCCTCCTCCATGGCACTCAGCAGGTGGATCGCTTCCGTGTGGCGCTCACTGGCGAGAAGTCGCTTCACCCGCTCCCACCGAGCTCTCCGTGGCCCCTCAGCAGCAGGCTGCGGCAGCAGCGGCGTCATCGCCAACACCCCTCGGGGCACCACTGCTTGCTCAGCGCTGGTCCCGTTCAGCGTAACGAATTCACTCGCTGATACTGGCGCCTCTGCGACCGACGGCGTCGTTGCACCAGGACTCCGTCGAGACAAGTCGTGCGCAGCGTAGCGGGAAAACCCCAGTTCGGTCAGTAGCGCAGCGCGCTTCAGGCGGACGTCATCTAGCGCTTGCTGGTTGTTAACTTTTCTAAGCTCCTCACTCAGCGCAATCAGCTGCGTCTGCGACGGAACGCTAGCTTTTGCCGTTGGAGAATAGTCCCTAGCTTTTACCGTCAGAGACGGAAACGCTTGCGGTTCTGGGCTCAGCGGATCACGATGCTGTCTGACACGAACACGGATCCAGGTTCCCGGCTTCCCACTCACCAGAGCTTCTGACACGGCCGGTGCCACCGGAAACTCCAGAACGCCGATCGCTCCAGGGTAGATCATCCCGCTCCGGGTCTCGGCGCCCAAGACAACTTGCAGGTCCAAGGCCCGCCCTCCCAGAGACTCGGGCTCAGCTTGGACGCTTAGAACCGTCGCGGCTGCACCCGCGGGAAGCGGGAAGCGGAGAGGATTCGCTTCCAGTACCACCCAGCGTTCTGCCTCTCTGAGCTTCACGCAAGGTGCGGTGCCCTTGCGGGGTATGCGAGCCACAGCGGCTTCGCCTTGGACTCGCGAGAAGAGGTGGCGCCCCGGTTTCAGCGCAGAATAAGACGAGCCGACTCCCCCGTGAACGCGGATCAGCGTGTTGCCCAACCGCCACTCGGAACTCCGATCTGCCGCATCAGGCGGCGAAATCAGGCGCACCAGCGTGTGGGTTCCGCCAACGAACGCGACGTCGACTTCCTGTTCTGGTTCGTCCAACAACGTCCAGCGCAAACCGCGGGGCCCATCGATGGCGCACGAACCATCTGGGTTTCCGTCGGAGGGCACGAGCATCGCCCATGGGCGCTCAGCCTGTCCTGCTGGCTCCACGAGCTTCCACGGCGCAGCTCGGCTCCAGGAGTCCCGAGCTGTCGCTGCCCGCTCCGCTTCAGAGCCCTCTAGTGCAGCCCAACGCTCGCCAAGCTCGCTCAGCCGAGACCTCTGCCCGTCTGCAGTAGCCCAGACTTGTCCGAATAGTAACGCGGCAACGTCCGCGTCGGTCCAGCTCATCACGTCTGTCTTGGCAACGGGCGCCTCAGTCCACGCTTGAGCGAAAGGCTCGCCTAGGCCGCGGACCAAGCGCGCGTAGGCCGCCCGGCGCAGACTTCCTGACACGGCGGCTGGCTGCTCTGCACTGAGCTGGTCAAATATCCGAAAGGCCTCGAAACCGTCTGCTCGTCTTAGCAACTGAGGCAGGGCTGCGTCGAGCAAGAGCAGTCGCAATGCGCCAGGCAAACGACCGTCCTTCCCGAAGGCGTAAAGCCGCGCCAGCTGTGGCTCCGTTGGAGAAAGCTCGTACTCGAGCAGTGCGCGCAGTCCGGCCAAACTTGCCGACGCGCCCGAAGGCAGCTTGGAGACCGCCAGGGTCAACTGTTGATAGGCTTGCCGGACGTCCGCAGGACCCAACAAGCCGTTTGCTGAGCCATAAGAACGCACAACAACACTCGCTTGCCCGGCAAGGACTCGCAGGATGAGAGGGCTTGTCCCTCGGGTAGTCGCGCGCAGCACCTGCGGCGCGGTCCAGCGATTCCGGTCCTCTCT